>JBOGGF010000117.1:0-2844 GCA_050743965.1 Acidimicrobiales bacterium | reverse complement strand
GTTCGGGTCGTGCCGGCCGGGCTCGGGCCGGACGGGCCATTGGTCGGCGCCGGCGCGGTGGGTTGGCGGGGGATCGACGGCCGATGAGGGCGCGCGCCCTCCTGCCGCTCGCGGCCCGCCCCCGGCTGTGGCCGGTGGCCGTGGCCACCGCCGTCCGCCTGGCGCCGCCTCGATGGTGGCGGCGCTGGCCCCCCGATCCGCGCCCGGACGCGGACTACCTGCGCTTCCGCATGATCACCAACTACGGCGGGGACGGGACGGTGGAGCCGGACCCCGACGACCTGGTCAGCTACCTCGAATGGTGTCGCCGGGCCGGCCGGCACCGCGGATAGCCTCTCGGGGATGGAGCGGGTCCTCCTGCTCAACGCCACCTACGAACCCCTGGCGCTGGTCTCGGACCGGCGGGCCATCGTGCTGCTGCTCGACGGCCGGGCGGAAGCCGTGGCGTTCCGATCCGGGGGAGCGGTCTTCCACTCGGCGAAGCTCGCGGTGGAGGTCCCGGCGATCGTGCGGCTCGCGAGGATGGTGCGCATCGCCCGGTGGGCCCGTACCCCGCCGCTCACCCGCCGAGCGGTGCTCCGGCGGGACGGTGGCGTCTGCGCCTACTGCTCGGCGGCGGCGGACACCGTCGACCACGTGGTGCCGCGCAGCCGCGGCGGTCGGCACGAATGGACCAACGTGGTCGCCTCGTGCAAGCGGGACAACCTGGCCAAGGGCGACCAGCTCCTCGCTGAGCTGGGATGGACGCTGCCGTTCGTCCCATGGGCGCCCGACGGGCACCTGTGGCGGCTCCGGCACCTGGCCGACGTCGACCCGCTGTGGGAGCCCTACCTGGCGGCCGCGTCCTGACCGACGCCTGGTTCGACGTCGACGCCTACCGGTCGTCGGCGCACCGGCGCGCCGTCGTGTGGCGCCCGGACACGACCGTGCTCGTCCTGGGCAGCACCCAGGCGGCACCCGCCGGCGAGCCGCCCGACGGTGAGACGGGCGCCGGCGAGACTGGCGCCGGTGAGACGGGCGCCGGCGAGACTGGCGCGGTCCCGGTGCTGCGCCGCCGGAGCGGGGGTGGCGCGGTGCTGGTCGTCCCCGGCGACACCGTGTGGGTGGACCTGTGGCTCCCCCGCGGCGATCCGCTGTGGGAGGACGACGTCGTCGGCGCCGCCGGGTGGGCCGGCTGCTGGTGGGCCGCCGGCCTCGGTGCCGTCCTCGGGGTCGCGCTGGGAGTCCACCACGGGCCGTCAGAGTCCCGACCGTGGGCCGCCGCCGTCTGCTTCGCCGGCGTCGGCCCGGGCGAGGTGCTGGTGGGGGGGCGCAAGGTGGTCGGGCTGGCACAGTGGCGGTCGCGGGAGGGGGCGTTGTTCCAGGGCTGCTGCTACCGCCGGTGGGACCCCGCCGCGCTGACGCGGCTCCTCGGCATCGACGACGCCCGTGGCGAGGTGCGCCGGGCCGCCGTGGGGCTCGACGAGCTCGCCGGCGGCACCGCGCCGGGGGAGGAGGCGATCGTCGCCGCCCTCGTGGGGGCGTTGCCGCCCGGGCTTTCGTGGGAGGTCACTTCGTAGCGGAGCCGTTGGCCCGGGACCGCGCCCCGGTCGCCGCCGCGGCGGCCCCGGCTGCCGCCGCACCGGCCACCAGCCCTCCACGGTCGTCGCGCGGCTCCCACAGGTTGGGCCCGCGCCGGGCGGTCTCCTGGCCGAACTGCTGGGACTTGACGCCGCTCCGGCCGAGGTAGATGTCGAGGAGCTTGGGGGCGATCCGCTCGCCGAGGATGGTCATGGCCGTGGGGACGCCGACCCAGAGATTGCGGCGCGGGTGCTCGACCAGGTGGACGATGCCCTTGGCCGCCAGCTCGGGCTGGAAGAGGGGCGGCACCGGCACGGGGTTCTCCGGCATCTTGTTGAGGTTCCACTCGAACTGCGGGGTGTTGAGCCCGGGCAGCTGCACCATGCAGAGGTTGACCTTGCTCTTCTCGTGGGCCAGCTCGGTCACGACGGACTCGGTGAAGCCCTTCACCGCGTGCTTGGCGGCGCACTACGGCGCCTGCAGGGGGATGGAGCGGTAGGCCGACTCCTGCACTGCCCCGTTCGTCCTGGCGGGCAACCTCCTCGCCGCCTTGGTCCTCGACGGGCTGGGTGACCCGATGGTCGAGGACGGGGTGGTGTGGGGAGCAGCCATCGTGGAGCCTGGCGCACCGGCGTCGCTGGGCTGGTCCTGGCCGAGGGCGCGCCCCTCCGGCTGCCCCCGCCCGCCGACGTCCGTCGCCGGCTCGAGCACTCGGTCCGCCAGTGGCAGGAGTGGACCGGCAACATCGACTACGAGGCCCGGTCGCTGCTCGAGGGCGCGCTGGCCTACGCCAACGACCTCGACCAGTGGTCGGAGGAGATCGATCCCACCCACGTCGCCCTCCCGGGCAACTTCCCGATCGGTCTCTCCCACCTGGCGGTGGTCGGCGCCGTCACCTCCCACGCCGCCGCCCGGGAGCGAGCCGGGACGGTGTAGCGCCCACCGGCACCCCCAAGCCAGCCGTCGCTCCCCACTTTCCTCCACCGGGCGCCCGGTGGATCCTCCGCGCCTGCGTGGCGCCCATCTCCGGCCGGGGTGGCCGATCGCCGCCGCGCCGAGGCGGCGCTCGCCGGCCCGGCCTCCCACCTCGGAATTCACCCGCTCGGTGGTTGACCAGTGGGGGATAGGGGCGTAAAGTGGTGCGAAATGGTTCAAAGGGGAGCCGTAGGGGGCTTCACACCGTGGGAGACAGGGTCGGTGGCGGCATTCGTCGGCAGGTACGAGCATTCGCTCGACGAGAAAGGGAGAGTCATCCTGCCGGCCAAGTTCCGCGCCGAGTTCGAG
>JBOGGF010000116.1:0-6053 GCA_050743965.1 Acidimicrobiales bacterium | reverse complement strand
GTGTCGCTTGCCAGTCCGAAGGGACCACCCTCGTTGTCAGTGGCATGGGACCACTTCGCGCCCACTGTCGCCGACGACCGTGATGATCGTGGCAGGCGGTCGGAGTGTCAAGTGCGCCGGCGGCGTTCGGCCGGCGGAGGCTCGCTCGGCGGGCGCGTTCCCTCGGTCGGTGCCCCTCCATCGTGGGGCTGAGCGAGGTGGCGGTTGCGGCCTCCAGTCGGCTGCCGGGGAGCGTTCTCGGGAACCCTGGCACGGCGTCGGCGGTAGGCCGCCTGGCGGCACGCCGGGTCGCAGAAGCGCCGCGGCGATCCAGCACACGTCGCGCGAAAGAGGCCCTCGACGGCGGTGACGACGAACCGTCCGCAGCCCTGGCAGACGAAGCCCTTTCGGACCGGCTCAGGAGAAGCGTCACGCATTGTGCCCACCCTCCGCCTTCCTCGGCGACCTCTGGGGGCGCGGACCCAGGGTCGGCTTCTCGTTTGCTCGGTAGGACTCGCCCTCGATGACGAGCTCCCACGCGGCGCTCTTCATCCGGTCGACGGCGGACTGGGCGAGCAGCGGATCGGCCATGACGCTCAGCCACTCATCTGGAACTGGCACAGGTTCACTCGCGGACATTTGGGCTGCTGGCTGGGGAAAGAGGGGCTGACCGAGGGTCCGCGCTTCTCAAGGCAACATGCGCAATGGTTAGGTGCCACCTTCGAAACCGTGGCGGGAAGAAGGTGTGCAGGTGAACGGTCGCGGCTTGCGGGTGATCTCCGGCGCAGCTGCAGCGACGGCGAGCCCGCTCGACGCCGAAGCGTTCCAAGCATCATGCGTGGAGGCGTTCATTGCGTCGTGGTCGGCTCGGGGCTTCAGCCCGGTCACGATCGAGAACAACACCGGTGTGTTGGAGCGCTTCTTGGAACTGCTGGACGTTCCGGCTTGGGAGGCGGGCGTGGACGATGTCGACCGCGTCGTCGGCGAGCTGGTGGCGCGGCAGATGGCGGCGTCGACTCGCCGCGGCTATGTCCAGGCCTTCAAGGACTTCCACCGGTTCTTGGTGGCACGCAAGGCGGCTGAGATCGAGGCGACGTTCGGGGTGGCGCTCGAGGATCCGGTGGATGAGTTCAACGCCGCCCGCCACGTCGGAAACGATGGCTCTCCGTCGACTCGTCCGCCGCCGACGCCGGAGCGAATGGAGGAGTTCTTCGAGTTCTTGCGTGACCGGGTGGCCACGGCCCGCAAGTTCGGCGCGGCCGGCCGGGACTATGCGCTGTTCAGGACGCTCTATCACTGTGGCCTGCGCTCCGACGAGGCCGCATCGCTCGAGCAGTCGGACCTGCACTTCGATCGCGGCCCGTTCGGGAAGATCCACGTCCGCTTCGGCAAGGCAGCCCGTGGATCGGGGCCCAGGCCCCGGTGGGTGCCGATGCTCGACCAGCTGGACCTTGTGCTGCGCTGGTATCTCGATGACGTTCGATCGCGGATTGCCGACTCGACGGCGCTGTTCTGCGACGAGGGCGGTGGAGTCCTGCATCGAGGGACGATCCGCAATCGGCTTCACCATCTGCTCGAGCTGGAAGGCCGATCGGACATCGAGCGGTTCTCCCCCCACGGATTGCGTCATGCATGCGCGACCCACAACTACGAGCGTGGAGTCGATCTCGTTGCGATCCAGCAGATGCTCGGTCATTGGCATGTGGGAACGACCATGCGCTACGTGACGCCATCATCAACGTTCATCGAGGATGCGTATCGGCGGGCGGTGTCGACCACCCTCGCGGAGCTGGAGGTGGAGAAATGAACGTGCGCTGGAAGCTGCGGATGGCCGCGGCGCAGCGGGAGGTCTGGACGGGAGCGGAGCTGCGGCGTCTGCTGTCGGAGCGGGCCGGGACGCGGCTGTCAGCGGCGTCGGTGTCGGCGTTGCTGACCAAGGAGCCGTCGCAGGTGAAGCTGTCGACGCTGGCCGCGTTGTGCACTGCCTTGGAGTGCGCCCCGAACGACCTGTTCGAGGTCGACACGACCCCTGTCGCTGCCATCAAGCCGGCGAAGCCGAAGCGGGAGCAGCCCAAGGTGGCACGGGGACGCTCCATGCCGCCGGTATGAGGATCGCCGACTGCGTCCGGTGCGGCGGCGGGGTCGGCCGCAAGGGAACCGTGCTGTGCCACCGCTGTCGGGCAGCCGACGTGGAGGCCGCCCGCCGGGCGTGCTGTCCAACGTGTGGGTGTGTCCGGCGGTTGGCTCCGGACACGGGTCGCTGCGTCACCTGCTCGAGGACCTGTATCGACTGCGGTCACGTGCTGCGCTTCAAGTCGAGCGTGCGCTGCCGTGCCTGCCGTCGCCGGCGCGAGGCAGAGACGGCAAAGCGGCCCTGCCCACGGTGCGGTCGTCCGGGGTTCCTCCGGCCCACGACCGGTTGGTGTGGCTCGTGCTCGCGGCCCGCGCCGACGCCCCTTCCTGCCCAGCCCTGCGCTGTGTGCGGCGCACTGGCTCCCAAACAAGAGGGATTGCTGTGCGGGCGCTGCTGGCAGCGGCACCCAGACCGTGCCCGGAACCAGGCCGACAATCTCGCCGCCCGCATCGAGGACCCGCCGTGGTGGCTCGCTGACTTCGCCGAGTTCGCCGCCGATCGCCATTGCATGGGCCGTGCCTGCGTGATGATCACCGTCCTCGGGCGGTTGCTGTGTGACGGCGAGTCCCGCCACCCGCAAGCCATCCTGGAGCGATCCCGTCAGCCCGGTCGATCGGCCGGCCCGTTGGCCCGCACGCTCGAAGACTTCTTCGTCCACCACGAGCTGGCCTTCGGGCTCGACCAGGCGGCCCGGCTCGCCACTGGCCGCCGACAACGGCGTGTCGACGGCACCCCGGAGCTGCTGCGACCGGTGGTGGCCTTGTTCTGCGAGCACCTGGTGAGGTCCCAACAACGCGCGATGTGTGCCGGCACTCATGTCCGATCGGACTCGACGATCGAAAGCGCCCTCGTCTATGTCCGGGATCTCGCCGTCTTCGTCCTCGGCGAACGAGCCAAGACCGACTGGGCATTGGTGCAGACCGTCGACGTCGAGGCGTTCCTGAACGCTCAGCCGGCGAACCGACGCCGGCGCCTCAGCGCCGCTCGCCAGTTCTTCCGGTGGCCCGCCGCAACAAGCTGGTGCTCGTCGACCCCACGGTGGCGATCACCGTCGCTCCGAGGGCGGGGTTCACCGGAGCCACCCTGACGATCGCCGAGCAGCGTCGTCTGTTCAGGCGTTGGACCGGCGGCAGCGTTCATCCCCACGAAGCCGTGGTCGGCATGCTCGCGATGCTGCACGCCCTCAACGTCTCCGAGCTCGCTTCACTGCGGGTGGACGATGTCGACCTGGTCGCCCGCACCATCCGGGTCACGGGTCGCCCCCATCCAGTGCCGCTCGACCCCGCATCGGTTGCCGCCGTCGAGGCCTGCCTGGCGCACCGAAGAGCGCTCGGAACTCGTAACCCACACTTGATCGTCACCAAGGTCACCAAGCCGCGCATGACTCCACCGTCGCCGGCCTATCTCAGCCACGTCCTCGACCCAGCGGGCGTCAGGACGAAGACGTTGCGCTCGACGCGCATCGTCGATCTGCTCATCAGTCTGGACCCCAAGCTCGTCAGTGAGGCGCTCGGCATGAATGCCGGCGGTCTACTTGCCTACGTCGCCGACACTGTCGATCCTGGCCGGCTCGCCAGCTCGAACGTGTGAGCTTCAGGCGCCACCTTGCACAGGTTCGGCCGAACGTGTGCGCTTTAACGGGGTCTCTGTTCGACGTGAGCACCGTGGCCGCAGCGCGATGGCGCTCGACGACGAGCTCGTAGACGTCGGCCGTCTCCGCCGGCCCGAGCCCGGTCAGCGCGAAATCGTCGATGATCAACAGGTCCGCGCCGATGAGCTTGCGCATCTCGGCGTCGTGGCTCGCGTCGAGGCGGGCTGCCTTCAACCGCTTGTGCAGCTTCTCGGCCCGCTCGAAGTGGACGCTGATCCGCCGCCGACAGGCGATGTGGCCGAGGGCGGTGGCCATGAACGTCTTGCCGACGCCGACGGGCCCCAAGATGAAGGCGTTGCGCGCTTCGTCGACGAAGCGCATCGAGACGAGCTCGGACCACACCTCGTGGTCGTAGGTGACCTTGGCGTCGTCGTCCCACGCCTCCAGGACCATGTAGGGGTCGAGATGCGCGGCACGCGCCCGGCGCCCGGCGGAGTCCCCGTCGCGGCGGACCGCCTCGTCGCTCAAGAGCTGCTCTAAGAACTCGGCGTGGCTGAGGCCGTGGGTCTTGGCCAACGCCAGGCGCTCGGGCAGGGTGTCGTTCAGCCGGCCGAGCTTCAGCTTGCGCATGAGCGATTTCAGCTCGGGGGAGACGGTGGGGGTCGGGGCGCTCATCGGCCGGCCGCCTTGGTCGAGGAGAACTCCGACGCGTCGCGCTGGAAGCGGCCCTGGATGAGCGTCCCGTCGCCCGGGGCATCGGGCTCTTCGTCGGGCGCTTTGTCCTCCCGGGCGCGCTCCAACATGCGGGCGACGAGGTTGACGTCGACCGCTTCTGCGTCGAGCGCCCGGCGGCACGCCTGGTCGAGTCGCTCCGATCCCCACTTCTTGGCGAGGCCCAAGAGCCGGTAGACCTGGCGCATCTTGGTCCACGGCAGCGGCGTGTCCAAGATGGCGCTCGCATACTCGCCGACCGACGGCCCGTGGCCGGCGGCCAGCCGAGCGAGCGAGTCCACGTCGCGCGTGGCGTAGATGCCCTTGCCCGGCGGGAAGTCGGCCGGGTCCGTCGAGCGCTGACCAGGGGCGACACGGGGATGGACCTTCACCAGCTCGCCCCGGAGGTAAAGCTTGACCGTGGTCGAGTCGCGCCGTGCCCGAAGGGTGTGGCCGACCAGGGTGTAGCTCGCCGAGTAAAGGGCCTTGGCCACCTGGACATGGCAGTCCCGGTGTAACTTGGGATCGGACCACACCGGCGTGTCGAACGGAGCACCGGGGACGGGGAGCAAGAGCGCGAGCTCCTCGGCCCTGAACGCCTCGGCCGGCCGGCACTGGGTGGTGCCGTGGATCCGCATGCCGGCCGTAACCGTGCACCACGTCTCGGCCCGTGCCCGGCAGTCGGCCAGGTCGAAGAAGTGCTCCCCGGCGAAGAAGTCGTTCTGCACGTATTGCACGACACGTTCGACGCGGGGCTTGTCCGTTGGGGTCCGCACCCGGGCCGCGTCGATCATGAAGCCACGGTCCTGCGCGTACTCGATGAACACGTCGTTGAACCGCGGCGCGCAGTTCTCCGCGTGGATGACGATCGAGGCCATGTTGTCGGGGATCACGACGGGGAACACCCCGCCGAAGAATCCCCATGCCGCCTCGAAGCCGCGGATGACCTCTTCGGTCGTCTGGAGGAACGTTGGCCACACGAACTGGTGACGACTGAAGCACGCCGTGAAGATGAGCCCTTGGCACACCCGCTGCTTGTCTCCATCAGGGATCAGCCCGAGCCTGCCGAAGTCCACCTGTAGCTCGGTCGCAGGCGGCGGGTCGTCGACGCGCACGGTCGTCGTGCGCTTCCCTGCCCCACAACGCTCCACCGCGAAGCGTGCCAACGTGCGGTGCGGGACGACCACGCCCTTGCGCTCGAGGAGGATCCCGATCTTGACGACGGTGAGTCCCTCCTTGACCCACTTGGTCATCTGCTCCTCCTCGGCGAGCAGCGACCTCCACGCCGCACCGTGGCCGTCGGTGCGGTGCGGGCGGACGGCCTCGACCAGGCGGCCGATCAGCTCGTCGGTGAGTTGGTCCTCACTGCCAGTGCGGTCGAGGCCGAGCTCGATTGCAGCTGCGATGTAGCGTCTAGCCGTCTTGCGGTCGACACCGATCCCCCGGGCGATGGTGCGCTCACCCGCCCCGCGCAACCAGCACCTGAGCGCCTCTCGTACCTGAACCACCGTGACCTCCCTGAACGCCATGGGGCCTCCTCCGCCTCGGCTTCGGAGACCCAGCCGAATGTCTCTTCGGCCGGCGTCGGTGGATGGTCAGGGTGGTCCCATAACTGGCAACGGTGGTGGTCCCATGCCG
>JBOGGF010000115.1:0-6726 GCA_050743965.1 Acidimicrobiales bacterium | reverse complement strand
GCCCGGATCTCGGTGTCGTGGCCCCGGGCCACGTACACCTCCATCTCCTCGCCCGTTCCGGCCTCCTCGAGCACTCCTTCGGCCAGGGCGAGCAGCTCGGCGGTCATGCCGCGGTTCCTCCGATGGTCACCCCGGTGATCCGCAGGGTGGCCTGGCCGCAGCCCACCGGCACGCTCTGGCCGTCCTTGCCGCAGGTGCCCGGCGTGGTGGCGAAGTCCGTCCCCACGGCGTCGATGCGCCGCAGGACCTCCGGCCCGTTGCCGATGAGGTTGGCGTCGCGCAGCGGCTCGGTGATGCGACCGTCCTCGATCAGGTAGGCCTCGGTGGTGCCGAAGACGAAGTCGCCGGTGGTGGTGTTGACCTGGCCGCCGCCGAGCTTGGCCACGTAGACGCCCCGCGGGGTCTGGGCCACGATCTCGGCAGGGTCCTCCTCGCCGGCCAGCAGGTAGGTGTTGGTCATGCGGACCATCGGGAGGTGCTGGTAGCTCTGGCGCCGGCCGTTGCCGGAGGACGCCCTGCCCTCCTTCCGGGCCCGCAGCCAGTCCCACATGTAGTCGGTGAGCACCCCGTCCTCGATGAGGACGTTGCGCGCCGCCGGCTGCCCCTCGTCGTCGATGGCGACGTTGCCCCACTCCCCGGCCACGGTGCCGTCGTCCACCAGGGTGACGAGGGGGCTGGCCACCTGCTCGCCGAGCCGGCCCACGTAGACCGAGGCGTCCTTCACGATGTGGTCGGCCTCCAGCCCGTGGCCGCAGGCCTCGTGGAACAGGATCCCGCCGCTGCCCCCGGCCAGCACCACCGGCACCTCGCCCGAGGGCGCCGGGCGGGCCGAGAGCTTGGCCAGCGCCCGGCGGGCGGCGGTGCGGGCCAGCTCGTCCACGTCCGCCTCGGCGAACACCTCCCAGCCCTCGGTCCGCGCCACGCTCTCGTAGCCGGTCTGCATGCCGGTGTCCCCGGTGGCTACGCAGACCACGTTGAAGCGGGTGCGCACCTGGTCGTCCTCGGCGTGGAGGCCGTCGCTCCGGGCCACCTGGATGCGCCGGCGGGAGTCGCCGTAGGAGGCCTGCACCTGGGAGACCGCGTCGCCGGCGCCGCGGGCCGCCTGGTCCGCCCTCGTCAGCAGCTCCAGCTTGGCCGGCTTGGTGACCGTGGCCGGGAGCACAGCCGCCCGGTGGCCGCGGGGCCGGCGGGGCCCCAGGGCCACGGTGCGCACGCCGCCGCCGCCCTGCCGGGCGACCGCCGACGCCGCCGCCGCCGCCGCCCGCAGCCCGGTCTCGGAGAGGTCGGCGGTGTGGGCGAAGCCGGTGGTCTCCCCCACGATCACCCGGATGCCGGCCCCGCGCTCGCGGCCCGACGACAGCTCCTCCACCCGGCGGTCGTCGAGGGCGGCGCCGGAGGTCTGACGGTCCTCGACGAAGATCTCGGCCATGTCGCCGCCCCTGGCCAGCGCGGCACCGAGCACCCGCTCGAGGACGGGCGGCTCGACCAACGGCCCGCCCGGTTCGGGGTGGTGGGAGGGTCGAACCGGAGCAGAGGTGGGCACGGCGGTATCGTAACGTCCGTGCAACGAAGCTCATCCGAGAGGTCGGCGGCGGGGTCGGGGTCGGGGTCGGCGGGAGTGGACGGCGCGCCGGCAGCCGGGTGCAGTGCCAAGGTCTCCCTGGAGGTCACCGACGCCGACACGGCAGCCGCCCTCGGCACTGGTGACGTCGCCGTGCTAGCGACGCCCCGGCTGGTGGCGCTGTGCGAGCAGGCGAGCTGCCGGGCGGTCAGGGACTGCCTCGGCCCCGGCCGCACGAGCGTGGCGTCACGGGTCCAGTTCGACCACCTGGTCCCGGTCCCCTTGGGGACGACGATCACGGCCGAGGCCACCCTCGAGCGGGTCGAGGGCCGTCGGCTCGTGTTCACCGTCTCGGTGGCCCTCCACTCCGACGTCCGCACAGGGCTCGTCGGGGCGGGGCGCCTCACCCGCGTCATGGTCGACCGTGCGGCGTTCCTGGCCAAGGTCGAGGGCTGCGGGCAAGGGGCCGAGCCGAGGCGATAGCGTGGTGGGAACGCCCGGTGGCCGTCTCGGGCCACCAGTCCCGATCCTGACCCTGCCCGCCCTGCCCGGCCACGACCCCGCGGGAGTGCCATGAACCTGCTTCCCCGCATCGAGACGCCCGACGACCTCCGATCGCTCAGCCCCGAGGAGCTGTCGAGGCTGGCGGGCGAGATCCGGGCCTTCGTCGTCGAGTCGGTCACCACCACGGGGGGCCATCTCGGCTCCAATCTCGGGGTGGTCGAGCTGACCCTCGCCCTCCACCGGGTGTTCGACTCGCCGCGCGACGCCATCCTGTGGGACACGGGCCACCAGGCCTACGTGCACAAGCTGGTGACCGGCCGTCGCTACGGCTTCCGCCAGCTGCGGCAACGGGACGGGTTGTCGGGCTACCCCAACCGGCGTGAGTCCGAGCACGACTGGATCGAGAACAGCCACGCCTCGACCGCGCTCTCCTACGCCCACGGGCTGGCCAGCGCGTTCGAGGTCGAGCGGGTGGCCGCCGGCCACGGCGGGGAGCGGCGGGTGGTGGCGGTCGTGGGCGACGGGGCGCTGACCGGGGGCATGGCCTACGAGGCGCTCAACAACCTCGGGCACTCCGGTCGCCGGGTCGTCATCGTCCTCAACGACAACGGCCGGTCGTACGCCCCGACGATCTCGCACCTGTCCCGCAGCCTCACCAGCCTCCGGCTCAACCCGACCTACGTCCAGACGCGCGAGCGCCTGCGGATGCTCCTGCGCGAGCTCCCCGGGGTCGGCGACCTCGCCTACACGAGCGTCCACGGACTGACCAGCGCCCTGCGCGAGGCGGTGCTCCCCCACACCTTCTTCGAGGCCCTCGGGCTGCGCTACGTCGGCCCCATCGACGGCCATGACGTGACCCAGGTGGAGCAGGCACTCACGAACGCGGCCGAGTGGGACGGACCGATCGTGTGCCACGTGCTCACCCAGAAGGGACGCGGCTACGCCCCGGCGGAGGAGGACGAGGTCCACCGCCTGCACGACGTGAAGGCCACCGCCCCGGCTCCCACCTCACTCGGCGCGGCGGCACCGGCCACCTACACCGAGGCGTTCAGCCGGGCCCTGCTGCGGGTGGCCGAGGACCGGCCCGACATCGTCGCCCTGACGGCGGCCATGCCCGGGCCGACGGGGCTGCTGCCGTTCCAGGCCCGCTACCCCGACCGGTTCTTCGACGTGGGCATCGCCGAGCAGCACGAGGTCACGGCGGCGGCCGGCATGGCCATGGGCGGTCTCCACCCGGTCGTGGCCGTCTACTCCACCTTCCTCAGCCGGGCGTTCGACCAGGCCAACCTCGACGTCGGCCTGCACCGCCTGCCCGTGCTGTTCGTGCTCGACCGGGCCGGGATCACCGGCGACGACGGTCCCAGCCACCACGGCGTGCTCGACCTGATGCTGGCCCTGTCGATCCCGGGGATGACGGTGCTGGCGCCGTCCTCGGCCGAAGACCTCGAGGCCATGGTCGAGACGGCGGTCGACCTGACCGGACCCTGTGTCGTCCGCTTCCCCAAGACCCCGGCCCGCCACGTGCCACCCGAGCAGGTGGGCACCGGCCTCGAGGCCCGGCTGGCCCGGACCGGGGACGGCACGGTCTGCCTCCTCGGGGTGGGCAAGCTCCTCGCCGCCTGCGAGGACGCGGCCGAGGAGCTGGCGGCCGAGGGCATCGATGCCACCGTGTGGGACGTGCGCTGCGTCAGCCCGGCCGACCCCGCCATGGTCGCCGATGCCGCTCGCCACCGCCTGGTGGTGACGGCCGAGGACGGGGTGCGGACCGGCGGGGCCGGCACCTTCCTCGCCGACACCCTGCGATCGGCGGCCGAGCACGGCGGGGCGCTGCCGCCGCCGGTGGTCAACCTCGGGATCCCCCGCACCTACCTCGCCCAGGGCCGGCCCGACGCCATCCTGGCCGACCTCGGCCTGGACGGCTCGGGTATCGCCGCCTCGGTGCGGCGGGCCTGCTCGCTCTCGCCGAGCCCCGACGGAGCCGTCGGAGCCGGGACGGGCATCGACCAGGCTGGTCAGGCCTTGTTCGCCCCGTAGGCGCGGACGAAGTCGTTGACGGCGTAGTAGGCGTCGATCGACTCGCCGGCGTCGCCCCAGAACCCGTCCAGGACGTCGTAGCGCATCCGGCCCTCTGCCACGTAGTGGTTGTTGACGTCGGTGATCTCGAGCTCGCCGCGCCCCGAGGGCTCGAGCGTCTTGATGACGTCGAACACGTCGGGCTCGTAGCAGTAGATGCCGGTCACGCCGAAATTCGACGGCGGCTCCTCGGGCTTCTCCAGGATGCGGACGACCGTGCCCGACCCGTCGAGCTCGGGCACGCCCAGGTGGCACAGGTGGGCCGGCTCCTCCACCGGGGTGAGCAGGATGCGGGCACCCGACGGCTCGGCCTCGTAGGCGTCGATCATCGGCTTGATCGAGCGCTCCACCACGTTGTCCGCCAGCATCACCAGCGTCGGCTCGCCGTCGGTGAAGCGCTCGGCCAGCCCCAGCGCCTCGGCGATGCCGCCGGGCCTGTCCTGGTAGCCGTAGGAGAGGCGGTCGATGCCGAACTCGTGCCCGTTCCCGAGGAGGCGCAGGAACTCGCCGGCGTGCGTGCCCCCCGTCACCAGCATGAGGTCGGTGATCCCGGCCGTCACCAGCGCTTCGATCGACCACTGGATCATCGGCCGGTCGTAGATCGGCAGCAGGTGCTTGTTGGTGATGCGGGTGAGCGGATAGAGCCGTGACCCCGTCCCGCCCGCCAGGAGGACCCCTTTCACGCCGGCAACCCTAGGCCATATGCGCGGACGAACCATTGCAGACGGTCGATGGAGGGTACGGGCGGCGGTTGGCGCGCGAGCCGGACACGGACACCGGAGAACCCGGGGAAGGAGCCCGCAGTGGACGGAGAACTTCGCTTCCGGCGGGGCGGCCTCGACCAGGACGCCATGAAACGCCAATTCGCCAGGGTCCTGGCCGACATCACCTCGGGCGGCTTCGCCCGCCGCTTCCAGGAGGAGCTGGTCTCTGGGTCGCCCACGCGCGAGCACATCGACCAGATGATCGCCGGCGACGACCCGCTGACGCGGGCCGAGCGCTCGGTGCGGGGAGTGCCGCAAGCGTCCTGACGCCGGAGGGCAGCCGGCGGGGCTCCAGCGGCGCTACCAACGCCCCCAGTGGACCACCTCGTCCAGGGGACGGCGGTCCGGGTGGGCCAGCGGCCGGAGGGGACGGTCGGCCGGGTGCCCGAGCGCCACCAGGTACAGGCAGCGGTAGGCCTCGGGTAGGCCGAGCACCCGGCGCGCTTCTTCCTGCTCCCCCACCGCGGCGTGGGCCGAGCCGATCCCGAGGTCGGTCGCCGCCAGCATCAGGTAGGCGGTCGCCTGCCCGCAGTCGTACTGGGCCCAGTCCGGGTGCGCCTCGGCGTCCTCCTCGGACACCACGAGGGCGATCGTGGCGGCGGACCCGGCCACATGGCCGGCGCCACGCCACACGCCCGACAGCTCGACGAGCTGCGGGCGGTCGGTGACCACCACGAAGTGCCACGGCTGCCAGTTCCTCGACGACGGCGATCGCCGGCCGGCCTCCAGGATCCGCTCGAGGTCGGACTGTCCGATCGGCTGGTCGGTGTACTGGCGGACGTTGCGCCGCGCCCGGATGGTGTCCCAGGTCTCCATGGCTCCATGGTCTACTCCTTGGGGCGGTCCGTCGCACCGGGCCGGCGGTACGGTGCACACCGTGCCTGCCGACGACGTCGTCCGGACCCTCCAGAAGGTGACGGCCGCGCTCCCCGGCGGCGGCGAGGACCGCCCCGGCCAGGTGGCGATGGCCGAGGCCGTCGCCGGCGCGATCGAGCGGGAGCGCCACCTGGTGGTGCAGGCCGGCACCGGGACGGGCAAGTCGCTCGCCTACGCCGTACCGGCCGCCCTCTCGGGGCGGACGGTGGTCGTCGCCACCGCCACCAAGGCCCTCCAGGACCAGCTCGCCACCAAGGACCTGCCCTCGGTCGCCGCCGCCCTCGACCGGCCCCTCGACGTCGCCGTCTTGAAGGGCCGGAGCAACTACCTGTGCCTGCAGCGGGCCGGGGAGGTGGCCGGCGACGGCCACCAGCAGTCGCTCGACCAGCAGCCCGGCGAGACCGGGCACCTGGTCGACCAGGTGCGCCGGCTCCTGCGATGGGGCGGCGAGACCGACAGCGGGGACCGGGGCGAGCTCGACTTCGAACCGGACGGGCGGGCGTGGGCCATGGTGAGCGTGGGACCTCGCGAGTGCCCGGGTGCCGCCCGGTGCCCCTCCGGCGACCGCTGCTTCGCCGAGCGGGCCCGGCGCCGCGCCGCCGACGCCGACGTCGTGGTGGTCAACACCCACCTCTACGGCGCCCATCTGGCCAGCGGCGGCACGGTGCTGCCGCCCCACGATGTGGTGGTCTTCGACGAGGCCCACGAGGTGGAGGAGGTGATGACGGCGAGCCTCGGGGTGGACCTGCCCCCCGGGCGGCTGTCGGCCCTGCACACCGCGGCCCGGCCTCTCGTCGGCGACGCGGCCGGCCTCGACCTCGACGGTGTGGCCGAGCGGCTGCGCGGGCTCCTCGCCGACCGGATCGGCGAGCGGGTGCTGCGCGGGGCGCCGGCCGGGTCGGTCGGGTCGGTCGCAGCGGCCGGGTCCGGGCCCGAAGAGCGCGAGCG
>JBOGGF010000114.1:0-2208 GCA_050743965.1 Acidimicrobiales bacterium | reverse complement strand
CTTCTGGGCGAACTTTAATATTAAATAAAGCTTGAGCCCGCGGTGCACGAGGCTCCGCTCGATGATCTCGTCGTAGCGGGCGACGTCGTTGTTGCCGCCGCTCAGGATGCACACCACCGTCGACCCTTCGATCTCGCCGGCGAGGTCCTCCAGGGCGGCGATCGCCAGCGCGCCCGCCGGCTCGGCCACGATCCCGTCCTCCTGGTACAGCGCCAGCAGCTCGGTGCAGATGCGGCCCTCGGGCACGACGACCACCCGCCGGACCAGGTCCCGGGCGACCGCCCAGCCGAGCGCACCTGGCGTGCGCACGACGGCCCCGTCGACGAAGTCGTCCTCGATGTCGACCGTCACCACGCGGCCCGCCGCCAGTGACTGCGCCATGGCCGGCGCGCCGGCCGGCTGGGAGCCCACCATCGCCGTTGGCGCCCCCAGGCCGTCGAGGCAGGCCCCGATGCCGGCCACGAGCCCACCGCCGCCGATCGGCACGACGAGCACGTCGGGTGGACGTCCGAGCTCGTCGACCACCTCGAGCGCCATCGTGCCCTGGCCCGCGGCGGTGGCCGGGTGGTCGAACGCCGGCACCGCGGTTGCCCCCGTGCTTTCGGCATGGCTGGCCGCGGCCGCGGCCGCGTCGTCGAAGGTGTTGCCGGCGAACCGCACGTCGACCAGCTGGCCCCCGATCGAGCGGATGCGGTCGACCTTCTGGCGCGGCGTCCGCCCGGGAAGGAAGACCGTGCCCCGCACGCCGAGGTGCCGGCAGCTCCACGCCACGCCCTGGGCGTGGTTGCCGGCGCTGGCGCAGACGACGCCGGCGGGCGGCGGCCCACCCGGGAGGGCGGCGATGAAGTTGTATGCGCCGCGGATCTTGTAGGACCGGACCGCCTGGAGGTCCTCGCGCTTCAGCAGCACGTCGGCCCCGTGGCGTGCCGAGAGGCGCTCGCTCCGCTGCAAGGGCGTGCGGACGCCGATCGCGGCAAGTCGCTCGGCCGCCTGCCGTACCGAGACCAGGCCGAGGGCATGCCGCCAGTCCCCGCCGGGGGCCGAGGTGTACCGGCCGGCGCCCGGCCCCGTGCCGGCGACGGTCATCGGCGTTCCGTCATCCCGCCGATGCTAGGTGTCGCGTCCGGGCTGGCGGAGGGACCCCTGCTCGGCGGCGATGTCTGCCGGTCGCGGGTCGGTTGAGTATCCTCGCGGTCACCCGTACGTCGCACGACGGTCACCGACCACACCGGTGCGTCGCTGGAGAAAGGTTGCAGACCCATCCGGACCGGCACCCCGCGTACCTGGACCATCGAGCGGTCGATGGGGAACCGGCGACAGGTGGTCTCCGCCGCGGCGGTGCTGGTGGCCGCGGCCGCGGCGATCTTCGCCGTGGGGATCGGTCTGGGGCTGGGGCTCGTCGGCCGGCACGGTGGCGGACTCATCCAGGGATGGGACGGCCAAGTCCAGACGTGGGACCTTCATCACCGGTTCGGCCTCGTCGGGGCGTCCAAGGTGGTGGCGTTCCTGGGCGACGCCCCGAAGCTGGCGGTCATCGCGGTGGGGCTCACCATCATCCTGCTGATCGCCATCCGGACGATCCGGAGCCTCGTCCCGATCGTCGCCTACCTTGGCGGTGAGCTCCAGGTGTACCTGATCCGGGCGATCATCCATCGGCACCGGCCGCCGACCGCCAACTTCCCGGCGCCCGGCGCGGTGCCCGGGGTCCACGAGACCAGCTTCTCGTTCCCTTCGGGGCACAGCGTGGCGGTGACGGCCGTCCTGTTCGCCTGCCTCGGGGTCCTGGCGCTCGCCTACCGGTGGTGGTGGCCGTGGGCACTGGCGTTCCTCGCCTCCCTCTACGTGATCTACACCCGGCTCAACCTCGGGGTCCACTGGTTCAGCGACGTCACCTTCGGCCTGGTGCTCGGCATCGCCTGGGGGGTGACGGTGGCGTTCGTCGCCTACCGAGTCGATTGGGACGACGTGCGCGCCTGGCTCCCCGGCCGAAGGCGCCGGCCCGCGCCCACCCGGGAGCCCGCACCGGACCGTTAGCGGTCGGGCACCGCCGCCCGCACCGCCGCCCCGCCGCCCACCTCCTCGCTCGCAATGGCGCGGCCCGCTCCCGCGCGCGCCCCGCCGGGTCCGGAGGGTAGAAGTGGGGCCGTGGGTCCCCGCCACCACCGCCACCGCGGTCGGGCCGCCGCCCGCCGCCGCCTGGCCGCCGCC
>JBOGGF010000113.1:0-2699 GCA_050743965.1 Acidimicrobiales bacterium | reverse complement strand
GATCCCGGCCACCATCATGAACGTGTCGGGGCCTGCGCTCATCATCGGCTTCATCCTGCTGGCGGTGGGTGCGGCCAAGGTCGGGCTGCTCCCCCGGTCGAGGGCGGTGGCGCTCGGCTTGACGGCGTTGCTCCCGGTGGGCTTCATCTCGGGCTACATCGTGTTCTCCGTGATCGGCTTTGCCTTTGGGGCCGTTGCCCTCGTCCCCCTGGGTGTAGCCGCCCTCCGGTTCGACGAAGGGGCAGACCGCACCGCACCGGTAGCATCGTTGAGCGATGCCGCAGCCGAGTGAGGTCGACCGTTGGTGAACGATGCCATCGGCACCGGCATGTTGATCCCGCTGCACACGGCGGCAGCAGCGGGATCAGCCTCGGTCGGGGTCAAAGCGGCAACCCTGGGGGCGTTGGTCGAGGCCGGGTTCGCCGTGCCCGAGGGGGTGGTCCTGACCACAGTGGGCGTCACCGGGGTGCTGGCCGGGGCCGGCCTCGGCCCTGACGCCGCTCCCGGGGAGGTGCAGAGGGTCCCGCTCACCGACGAGGTCGAGAAGGCCCTGGCCGCAGTGGCCGCCCACTTCGGCGACGAGGTCCTCGCCGTGCGCTCGTCGGCGGTGCACGAGGACGAGGCGGGGGCATCCTTCGCCGGCCAGTACGAGACCGTGCTCCACGTCCGGGGACTGGATGGCCTGCGCGACGCGGTTCGGCGCTGCTGGGCATCGGCGCACAGCGACCGAGTCCGCTCCTACCGGGGTACGCGACCGGTCACGCCGCTGGCCGTGCTCATACAACGCCAGGTGCCGGCCGATGTCGCCGGTGTGGCCTTCTCGGCCAACCCCGTGTCCGGCTCGACCGACGAGGTCCTCGTCTCTGCCGTGCCCGGGCTGGCCGACGGGCTGGTGGCCGGCAGGCTGTCTCCGGACGAGTGGGTGGTCAGGGGAACGACGGCAACATTGGTCCGGGTGACCCACCAGGCGCTCGCCGAGCCACAGGTCCGTGCCGTCGCCGCGCTGGCCAGGCGGGCCGAAGCCGTGCTCGGTGGCCCCCAGGATATCGAGTGGGCGATGGCCGGCGGCCGGCTGATGATCCTGCAGTCGCGATCGATCACCGCGCTCCCGGCGACGCCGGCGGTCGACCTGCCTCCGGGCACGTGGTTCAAGGACGTCGAGCACTACGCCGAGCCGTTCACGGCGGCGGGGGCGTCGCTCGCCGGGGAGATGGTGTCCGAGGGGCTCTCGTCGATGTTCGAAGCCTTCGGCGGGATGCTCGAGCGGATGGACGTCCGCATCGTCGGCGGCGAGGCGTACCTGCACCCGGTGCCGCTCGGCGGACGGGAAGGTGGGCCGCCCCCGTGGTGGGTCCTGGGCCTGCTCGCCCGCCTGGCACCACCGCTGCGGCGGCGGACGAGCACGGCTCGCAGGATGGTGCGCCCGGAGGTCTTCGAGGACCTCATGACAACCTGGGAGACGGTCTGGCGACCCGAGCTCACCGAGGACACGACCAAGCTGAGAGCGGTGGCACTGCCCTCGCTCGACGACCGGCAACTGGAGGCGCACCTGGCCCGGGTCGTCGACGTGTGCCGTCGCGGGCTGCACCTCCACTTCCATCTGATCCCCCTCTACACCGTCACCCTCCACGACCTTGTCGATTGCTGTCGCGAGCTGCTGGGCTGGAGCGAGGAAGAGGTGCTGGCCCTCGTGGCCGGCACTTCGACCGTCTCTTCGGAGCCGACCCGCACCCTCGGTGAGCTGGCCTCGCGTATCGCCGACCGTCCGGCGGCCCGGGACGCGGTGGCAGGCGCCGGTGCGGACCTGTCCGAACGCCTCGCCGACATCGACCCCGAGCTGGGCGCCGCGTTCGCCGAGTGGTGCGACCGCTACGCCTACCGGTGCATCAACGCCGATCCGGGTTCGCCGCTGTGGATCGAGCGACCATGGATGCTCGCCCGCCTGCTCGACGGCCTGATCAACGATCGCGTCCAGGATGAGCCGACACCAGGGGCCCGGGCTCGAGCCAGGCGACAGGAATCGATCGACCGGGCCCGTGCCGCCCTTGCCGGCGCGTCACCGCCGGTCCGGTCCCGATTCGAACGGGCGCTGGACGAGGCCAGCCGCTATTACCCGCTGCGCGAGGACACCGCCCTCTGGGCGGCCAGCATCCCCGGCGGGTTGATTCGGCTCGCGCTGGTGGAGGCGGGCCGGCGCCTGTCCGCGGCCGGTGACCTGGCCCGCCCGGAGGACGCTGTCCACCTCGACCTCGCCACCCTCCGGGGTGTCCTGAAGGGGCACCGCCCCGACGACCTACGAGCCGTCGTCGCCTCCGCGCAGCAGGAACGAGCCTGGGTCCGGCAACATCCAGGACCACCCTTTCTCGGGCCCGAGCCGGGCGGGCCGCCCGATCTGCGGGGCCTCCCCGAGCCCGCCCGCCGGCTGAACAGGGCCCTCGTGTGGGCTCAACCCCGCCCTGGCCACCAGCGGACGGCCGATCCCTCCGATCCGCCAGCCTCCTGCCCAACGCTCACCGGAGTGGCGGCCTCACCCGGCAGGTACACCGGCCCCGTCCGCATCGTACGCAGCGAGGCCGACTTCGCCCGCCTGCGACCGGGTGACGTCCTCGTCAGCCCGACGACCGATCCCGCCTGGTCGGTGTTGTTCAGCCGGGCCGGCGCCGTCGTCACCGACCACGGTGGGCTGCTCTCGCATACCG
>JBOGGF010000112.1:0-10314 GCA_050743965.1 Acidimicrobiales bacterium | reverse complement strand
CGATCGAGACCGTGGTCGTCCCCGACCCGGGCCCCGGCGAGGCGATCGTCACCGTGCAGGCGTGCGGCGTGTGCCACACCGACCTCCATTACCGAGAGGGCGGGATCAACGACGACTTCCCGTTCCTGCTCGGCCACGAGGCGGCCGGCGTGGTGGAGTCGGTCGGTGACGGCGTCACCTCGGTGGTGCCGCGCGACGTCGTGGTCCTCAACTGGCGGGCGGTGTGCGGTGAGTGCCGGGCCTGCCGCCGGGGGCGCCCCTGGTACTGCTTCGCCACCCACAACGCCACCCAGCGGATGACCCTCGCCGACGGCACGCCGCTGTCGGCGGCGCTGGGCATCGGGGCGTTCGTCGAGAGGACCCTCGTCGCCGCCGGCCAGTGCACCAAGGTGGACGACCGGGCGCGGCCCGAGGCGGTCGGCCTGCTCGGCTGCGGCGTGACGGCGGGGCTCGGTGCGGCCATGTTCACGGGCGAGGTCGGGCTCGGGGACTCGGTGGCCGTCTTCGGCTGCGGCGGGGTCGGGTGCGCCGCCATCGCCGGCGCCCGGCTGGCCGGCGCCACCACCATCGTCGGCGTGGACCTGGACCCGAAGAAGCTGAAGCTGGCCGAGACGTTCGGCGCCACTCACGCCGTCGACGCCGGCAAGGAGGACCCGGTCGAGGCCGTGCGCGCCCTGACCGGGGGCAACGGCGCCGACGTCTGCATCGAGGCCGTGGGCAACCCGAAGGTGATGGAGCAGGCGTTCTACGCCCGGGACCTGGCGGGGACGCTGGTGCAGGTCGGCGTCCCGACGCCGGACATGCGCATCGACCTCCCGATGATCGAGCTCTTCGGGCGAGGCGGGCGGCTTCGGCCGAGCTGGTACGGCGACTGCCTGCCGTCGCGCGACTTCCCGGCCTTCGTCGACCTGTACCTCCAGGGGCGGCTCGACCTCGACCGCTTCGTCAGCGAGACGATCGGGCTGGGCGACGTGGAGGAGGCCTTCCACCGGATGGAGCGCGGGGAGGTGCTCCGCTCGGTGGTGGTCCTGTAGGGGCGCCGCCCGCCGACCGGGCCGGCGGCCCCGCCCGCGCCCGCGGTACCGCCCGGGGCCCGATGAACCGCCACCGGCCGGGACCGCCGAGGATGCGCCATCCTGTCTCGCTCACGAGCTTGTGGTGCGGTTTGCACATCCGGCACATATTGTCGAGCTCGGTCAGGCCGCCCTCGGCGAAGTCCGTTCGCCAGTGGTGGATCTCGAGGTGCAGGCGGGCCCCGCACCCGGGCACCACGCAGGTGCGGTCCCGGGCCTCGAGGGCGATGCGGACCCGCCGCGGGACCACCCGGGTGGTGGAGGTCACGGTGCGGATGTCGGCCCCGTCGGTCAAGAGGAGCGTCATCCAGGCCTCGCCCAGGAGCGAGCGGACCCTCGTCACCGATACGGGTCCCACGCCGTCGATCTCGCAGGCCTCACCCGGGAGGACCTCCCCGCGCACCAGGGCGGCGGCGTCGGCCCGTACCGTCACCTCGGCGCGCACCCCGCCCCGGGTCACGAGCTCGACCAGGGCGTCGGCTCGGAGCCGCTCGACCGGCTCGTCGGGGGCGCGCTCGAAGAGCTCGTCGGTCTTCTTCGCCAGGGCCGAGAGGAGCTTCGCCCCCTCGACGCTCGACACCCAGGCGTCGAGGCGCAGGCCGCCTTCTTCGGGCGCCCAGGTGCGGCAGTACCGGCGGGCGTGGACCCGGCGCTCCCTTTCCACCTGGTCCTCCTCGGAACGCGTCGCCCGTACGATGTCACCCGAGCGCCGCCGCAAATCGGAGAAGGAGTCCTCCTCGGCCGAGCGCAACAGTTCCCCGGTCGTGCCGGGGTCGGCTTCGGCCGCCGCGGCAATGACCTTGGCCTGGTCGGTCGAGACCCGGCCCTGGCGCACGGCTTCTGTCACCTCGGGCAGGGCCGCCAGGCGCTCGCCCAGGGCCAGGTCACCCTTGGCCTTGGCGATCGAGGTCCCCGACAACCGGGCGGCGTAGGAGGCGGCGTCCCGCTCGCCGAGCAGGCGATGAGCGCCGGCCTCGGTCACCCGCCGGCAAAGGGCGAGGCGGAGCGCCCCGGCCTGGCGCTCGACCCGGGAGAGGACCTCGGCCAGGTCGGCGGCTACGGGCACGGGCACGTCGCCCACGCACAGCTCGCTCGTCGCCTGCCCGAAGGACTCGGCCGCCCGGCGCACCTGGCTCGCTCCCATGGATCCATGTTGCCCTGGGGGTGTAACACGCGACGCCGGAGGCGGGCCCGGTACGCTCCGGCGATGGCGAGCGTGACGGTGCTGTTCGACCGACTCGTGGGTCGCCGCTTCTACCGCCTGCACCGCCGCATCTACCAGCTGACCGGCGGCCGGATCGGTCACCGCAGCCCGGCGGGACCGATCCTCCTCCTCACCACCACCGGGCGCCGCACCGGCCGACCCCGCACCACCCCGCTCCTCTACCTCGCCGACCCCGACGCCGACGCCGACGCCGACACCGCCAGCGGGAGCTACCTGGTGGTCGCCTCCAACGGCGGCCGCGACGAGCCTCCCGACTGGCTGCGCAACCTCGAGGTGTCGCCCGACGCCCGGGTGCGTGCGGGCCGGGCCACGCATCCGGTGCGGGCGGACGTGCTGCGCGGGCACCGGGCCGACGTCCTGTGGCCCCGCCTCACCGCTCACAACCCGGCATGGCGCAACTACCAGCGGCTGACCGAGCGGGAGATCCCGGTCGTGCGGCTGACGCGCCGGGACTGACCCCCAGCCGCCCCTCCGGGCTGCCGATCCGGCGACAGCCGACCCGGCGCGGCGGCCTCCATCAGGCGCGCCACGGACGGGGACGCCCGCTCGGCGGCGATGGCGCCGGGATCGTGGCGGGCCAGTGCTGCACCCGTTGCCGGGCCGTCGAGATCACGGCCTGAACGCACCGGACCGGTCGGGGGTATGTTGACGAACGTATGTTCGCCACACCCGATCTGCTCGCCCTGGCCGAGCGGGTCCGCCCGACCGCCGCCAGCCGGACGAGGCTCCTGCCGGTCGCCCCGCCGCTGGCCGCCCTCCTGCCCGACGGCGGGTTGCGCCGGGGCACGGCCGTCCGCTGCGGGGACCTCAGCCTGGCACTGGCCCTGGCCGCCGAGGCGTCGGCCGCCGGATCGTGGTGTGGGGCGGTGGGGGTGGACGACCTGGGCGTCCTGGCCGCCGCCGGCTACGGCGCCGACCTGCGGCGGCTGGTGGTGGTGCGGGTGCCCCCGGCCCAGTGGGCCCTCGCCGCCGGGCTCCTCGTCGACGGCCTCGACCTGGTGCTGCTCGGGCCACCGGCTCACCCGCGGGCTTCGGCCGTGCGCACCCTGGCCGCCCGGGCCCGGGACCGGGGCGCGGTCCTCCTGGTGGTGGGGGCCCAGTGGCCCGGGCCGGTGGAGGCGGCCCTGGACGTGGCCGACCGTCGCTGGCAGGGGCTCGGCCGGGGGACCGGGCGCCTCCAGGGGCGCCGGGTGGCGGTGGTGGCCCGGGCCCGGGGCACGCCGGTGCGGCGGGAGCTGTGGCTGCCCACGGCCGAGGGGCGGGTGGCGTGACCCGGCTGCTGCTGGTCGAGTGCCCCGGCCTCGCCGAGGACGAGCGGGCCTTTGCCCGCCTGGTCGAGGCGCTGGCCGAGATCTGCCCGTGGATCGACCCGGTCCGGCCCGGCGTGTGCACCCTGCCGATCAAGGGGCCCGCTCGTTACTTCGGGGGCGAGCCGGCGGTGCTCGCCCGGGTGGCGGAGGTGGTCGGCGCCGAGGCGCGCCGGGGCGTGGCCGAGGGCCTCTTCGCCGCCGGGCTGGCGGCTCGCGCCGCGGTCGTCGTGCCCGCTGGCGGGACGCCGGCGTTCCTCGCCTCCTGGCCGCTGTCCTGCCTG
Source organism: Acidimicrobiales bacterium (assembly GCA_050743965.1). Classification (GTDB taxonomy): domain Bacteria; phylum Actinomycetota; class Acidimicrobiia; order Acidimicrobiales; family RAAP-2; genus DAHUZJ01. Next base: position 6,425 of record JBOGGF010000112.1, on the reverse strand, counting down.
GGGGAGCCCGAGCTGGCGGAGGTATTGGTGCGCCTGGGCGTGCGCACCCTGGGGGACCTTGCCGGCCTGCCCACCGCCGACGTGCTCGCCCGCTTCGGCACCGTGGGGGCTCGCTGCCACCGGGTGGCCCGGGGCGACGACGGCGAGCTGCCCGGCCTGCGGGTGCCGGGGCTGGTCGCCCGGCTGGCCGCGACCCTCGGGCGGGACCTGGCCATCCGCGAGCACCAGCCCGGCTTCTGGGGCGGCGCCAGTGCCGCCGACGGGCGGGCGGCCGAGGTGCTGACCGCCCTCCAGCGACGGCTCGGCCACGAAGCGGTCCTCGTCCCGGTGCTGGTCGGGGGACGGGGGCCGAGTGACCGGTGCCGCCTCGTCCCCTGGCACCCCGACGGCGCGGAGGACGACCCCGACGAGCGGCTGCCGTGGCCGGGCCGGCTCCCCCCGCCGGCGCCCGCCCGGGTATACGCCGACACCGCCGAGCTGGTCGACGAGCACGGCGCGGCAGTCGGGGTCACCGGGCGCGGCCTCCTCACCGCCCGGCCCGACCGGCTGTCGGTCGCCGGGGGGGCGTGGGCGCCGGTCGCCGGCTGGGGAGCGCCGTGGCCGGTGGAGGAGTGGCGCGCCGGCCGGCGGGCGGCCCGGCTGCAGGTGGCCACCGCCGGCGGGGAGGCCTACCTCCTCCTCGTCGAGGGAGGGCGGTGGCGGACGGAGGCCGTCTATGACTGACTACGCCGAGTTGCACTGCCACTCCAATTTCTCCTTCCTCGACGGGGCGTCCCACCCCGAGGAGCTGGTGGCCGAGGCCGCCCGCCTCGAGCTGTCGGCCCTCGCCCTCACCGACCACGACGGCTGCTACGGCGTGGTGCGGTTCGCCGACGCCGCCCGGGCGCGGGGCCTGCCCACCGTCTTCGGGGCCGAGGTGAGCCTGGCGCCGGCCGGCCTGCGGACCGGCGAGCCGGACCCCGGCGGCCACCACCTGGTGGTGCTGGCCCGGGACCCCGAGGGCTACGCCCGCCTCAGCCGCGCGCTCGCCGACGCCCACCTGGCGGGGGGCGAGAAGGGACGGCCGGTGGTGCGCCTCGAGACCCTCGCCGGGGCCCACGGCGGTCACTGGCAGGTGCTGACCGGGTGCCGCAAGGGGACGGTGGCCGCCGCGCTGGTGGAAGCCGGGCCGACCGCGGCCCGCCGGAAGCTCGACGAGCTGGTGGCGGCGTTCGGCCGCGCCCACGTCGCCGTCGAGCTGTGGGACCACGGGGATCCGCTCGACTCCACCCGCAACGACGCCCTGGCCCGGCTGGCGGTGGAGGCGGGGGTGGACCCAGTCGCCACCAACAACGTCCACTATGCCGTCCCCGCCCGCTTCCCCCTCGCCACCGCCCTGGCGGCGGTCCGGGCCCGCCAGCCCCTCGACCGCCTCGCCGGGTGGTTGCCGGCGGCGGCCACCGCCTGCCTGCGGTCGCCGGCCGAGCAGGCGGCCCGGTTCGCCCGGTGGCCCGGGGTGGTCGAGCGGGCGGCCGAGCTGGGGGCGGCGTGCGCCTTCGACCTCCGGCTCATCGCCCCCCGGCTGCCCGACTTCCCGGTGCCGCCCGGGCACACCGAGCAGAGCTGGCTGGTCGAGCTGGTCGAGCGGGGTGCTGTCCGGCGCTACGGGCCCCGCGACGCCGAGCAGGTGGCCGGGGCCTGGGCCCGGCTCGACCACGAGCTCGAGGTGATCGGCCGGCTCGGGTTCGCCGGCTACTTCCTCACCGTGTGGGACATCGTCGAGCTCTGCCGGCGGGAGGGCATCTTCTGCCAGGGGCGGGGCTCGGCGGCCACCTCGGCCGTCTGCTACGTGCTCGGCATCACGCTGGTGGACGCCGTGCGGCTGGAGCTGCTGTTCGAGCGTTTCCTCTCGCCGGCCCGGGACGGGCCGCCCGACATCGACCTCGACATCGAGTCGGGCCGCCGCGAGGAGGTGATCCAGTACGTCTACGACCGCTACGGCCGGCACCACGCCGCCCAGGTGGCCAACGACGTCACCTACCGCCCCCGCTCGGCCGTGCGCGACCTCGGCAAGGCCCTCGGCCACGACACCGACGAGATCGACCGGTGGGCCAAGGCCACCGACCGGGGCCAGCCGCTGGCCGAGCGGGGGGACCTCCCGCCGCTCCTGCGCCGCATGGCGGGCGAGGTGCTCCACTTCCCCCGGCACCTCGGCATCCACTCGGGTGGGATGGTGCTGTGCGACCGGCCGGTGACCGACGTCTGCCCGGTCGAGCCGGCCCGCATGCCGAACCGCACCGTGCTCCAGTGGGACAAGGACGACTGCGCCTCGGCCGGCCTGGTGAAGTTCGACCTGCTGGGGCTGGGCATGCTCGAGGCCCTCCACCACATGGTCGACCTGGCGGCCGAGCACCACGGCGTCGAGCTCGACCTGGCTGCCCTCCCGCAGGAGGACGCCGTCTACGACCTGCTGTGCCGGGCCGACACCGTCGGGGTCTTCCAGGTCGAGAGCCGGGCTCAGATGGGCACCCTGCCGCGCGTCGAGCCCCGCTGCTTCTACGACCTGGCGGTCGAGGTCGCCCTCATCCGGCCCGGGCCCATCCAGGGCAACGCCGTCCACCCCTACATCCGGCGGCGGCGCGGGGACGAGCCCGTCACCTACCTCCACCCGCTCTTGGAGCCTGCCCTCGCCCGCACCCTGGGCGTGCCCCTCTTCCAGGAGCAGCTGATGCAGATCGTCGTCGACGTGGCCGGGTTCAGCCCGACCGACGCCGACGAGCTCCGCCAGGCGATGAGCCACAAGCGCTCCGACGAGCGGATGGCGGGGCTGCGTGACCGGCTGTTCGGTGGGATGGCGGCCAAGGGGGTGCCGCCCGACGTGGCCGGGGTCGTCTTCACGTCCCTGTCGGCGTTCGCCAACTTCGGGTTCCCCGAGTCGCACGCGCTGTCCTTCGCGTCGCTGGTGTACTCCTCGGCCTGGCTGAAGCAGCACTACCCCGCCGCGTTCACCGCCGGCCTCCTCAATGCCCAGCCGATGGGGTTCTGGTCACCCCAGACGCTGCTGGCCGACGCGAAGCGCCACGGCATCGGCATCCTGCGCCCCGACGTCGACGTCAGCCGGGCCGGGGCGTACCCGGTGGGGCCGGCTGCCGGCGGCGAGGGAGCGGCCATCCGGCTCGGGCTGGCGTCGGTGCGCAACATCGGCCAGGAGACGGCGGAGCGCGTGGCCGCCGGCCAGCCGTGGGAGAGCCAGGAGGACCTGGTCCGCCGGGGTGGGCTCAGGCGGACCCAGCTCGAGGCCCTGGCCCTGGCCGGGGCGCTCGACGGCCTGGGGACCGAGCCTGGAGCTGGCCGTCGGGCCCTCGTGTGGACGGCCGGCGCCGCCGCCCAGGCCACCGCCGGCCGGCTGCCGGGGATCGTGACCGGGAGCACCGCCCCGCCCCTGCCGGCGCCCCACCCGCTGGAGGCGATCGGCGACGACCTGTGGGCCCTCGGGGTGACGCCCGAGCGCACGGCTATCGAGCTGGTCCGCCCGGCCCTGGCCGGCCGGGGGGTCGTGCCGGCGGCGTCGCTGACCTCGGCGGTGGCCAGCGGCCGCGTGACCGTGGCCGGGGTCGTCACCCACCGCCAGCAGCCGGAGACCGCCCGGGGTGCCGTCTTCTTGAACCTCGAGGACGAGACCGGCATGGTCAACGTCGTGTGCTCGAAGGGCGCGTGGGTCCGCTGGCGGCCGGTGGCCCTGACCTCCCGGGCGCTGGTGGTGAAGGGCCGGCTCGAGCGGTCCGAGGGCGTGGTGAACGTGGTCGCCGAGCGGTTCGAGCCGCTCGAATTGGGGCCGGTGCCCGGCTCCCGCGACTTCCGCTGACGACCGGCCGTCAGCGGGTGACCGGTCGTCAGCTACGAGTGCGGGGGATGCCCGCCTTCTCCAGCACCGTGGCGCCAACCCCGACCGCACGCCAGGCCGAGTAGGAGAGGCCCTTTCGGCCGCTGTAGACCTTGGCCACCCGGATGAAATCCTTCTCCAGGGTGCCGACGTCGACTGCCTGACCCGAGTGCGCCAGCTCGGTCTCCAGGTCGCGCTGTTCCTGGACGAGGTGGAGACGATTCAGAGGGCTGGCGCTCGCCAATTCGTCATCAATAGCGGCAAGCTTCTTGCGAATCGAGTCGACCGTACGCTTCCGTCCACGCCGGGGCTTGGTCGATTCGAGCGCCTCGAGATAGGCGCGGACGATGCGGCCCTCTTCACGGCCCTTCGCCAGCGCCGCCTTGTGGGAGTCCGTCATAGGACCCGGTCGGCGGGCCCTTCTCTTCGTCGCGGTGGTGGTCGGCATGGCCACGAGACTACACCAGGAGCGTCCCCATTGCGCCAATCCTCCATAAGAATGGGGTCGATTTTGTTCAGTTGTGCAACGAGCCCGTCCCCGGCCGAACGGTCACCCAGAGGGCGCCAGGTGGCGCGGATTTTCACGTCTCCCGGGGCGTCGTTAGGCTCCATGGTGGCCGAACTGCTGCCGGCTCGTGCCTGCCCGCCGGCGCAGCGGTCTGCAGGCGGGCCCGGATGGCGCTGGTACGTCCCGAGCCGACTGGCAGGAATGCTCTCAATCAGGCGCTGCCGACCATGCCACTGCCGCCCGAAGGGTGCGGGGCTGCCGCCGGCCGAACGGTGCAGGGTCACCGACGCCCGATCGTACGGGGACCGGCCGGTGGGATGGCAACGCCACACCGGTCCCGCCGTGCAATCCGGTAAAAGCCTTGGGGGGCTCGCCGGGGTCGGAAGTGAGCAGCTTCGGCCATGGGTGGCCACGGGTGGGCCATGGGCACGATGGGTGCACCGAGTTGGCAACCAATCGTTGGCATCCGGGATGCTGTCTTTACCCGGTGGGGCGGGCAGGGAGAACAGTGCCGATCGCTCCCGTCGGGCGAGCCGGGGCGACCCGGGGGGGGACCCCGGCAAGCCGGCGCCCGGGCTCCCGGCGCCGGCGGAAAAAAATTGGCTGGACGCGGTCTCGAGTCGACGGGCGTTGGGTAGAATCTCGACTGTCCGGCACGACCGGGCGTCAGTCACAATGCGACGGGACCCCCGACTGCGGGGGTTCCGTCGCATCCGGGGCCCGATTTGGGCACCCTCCACCTCGAATGGCCCGTTGCCCGACGGACGTTGGCGCCGCGGGCGGCGCGGGCCATGACAGCGCCGTCGCCCACCGGGACGCTCAGGGTGTCGCGCACCGAGATCCACATGGCGCGTCCCTCGAAGGCGGCGTCGAGGATCGTCTCCAACCGGCCGTTCACCAGCACGAGGTCGGCTGCATCGCGACCTCGCCGCCCCTTGCCGCATCCGATGTTTGACGTCCGGCGCGGCGCGGCATCTGTAGAGGGTCCCACTACCAACATCGGGAGGTTCACATGGGCACGGAGGCACGAGTCGGGCTACTGCTGGGCGCCACCTGCTGCCTGCTGGCGGTCATGGTCGACTGGATCGTTGAAGAGCTGACCTAGCTCCGGTCCCTACCTCACCACGGGAGGCGCTCGGTCCGTTCGCTCGGGTCGGGCGCTTTCTCGCGCGCCCGGGGATGGGGCCCCGACCGCCTGGACCTGGTGGTCCAACGGCCGGTCACGTCCACCGGGTACCTTCCTCGTGTGACGACGATCGAGGACCGAACGGGAGGTGCCCGATGAGCACGGCCGAGCCCCTCCGCCGGCGCACCCGCCGGCCCACCACCACCTCGGCATTCGGCGTCGGGCGGCGGGAGAGCCACGACGCCAGCGACTTCTACCGCCGCTTCGCCGCCCCCACCCTGAGCGACGACGCCACCGTGTGCCACCCGGCCGATCGCGAAGGGGTCGACGAGGTGTTCCTCGGCGACATCCGCGACGCGCCGGGCGCGGTGGCGCAGCGGTCGGTCGCTCTCGTTGTCACCTCGCCGCCCTACTACTCGGGCAAGGACTACGAGACCGCCGTCGGCCAGGGCCATGTCCCGGCGAGCTACACCGAGTACCTGGCGATGCTCGACGGGGTCTTCGGCGCCTGCGTCGACCTTCTCGAGCCCGGCGGCCGCATCGCCGTCAACATCGCCAACCTGGGCCGAAAGCCCTACCGCAGCCTCTCGGCCGACGTGATCCAGATCCTCGAGGGGCTCGGCCTGCTGCTCCGGGGCGAGGTCATCTGGCAGAAGGCCAAGGGCGCCGCCGGGAACTGCGCCTGGGGGACCTACCAGCGGCCCGGCGACCCGGTGCTGCGGGACCTGACCGAGCGGGTGGTCGTCGCCTCCAAGGGCCGTTTCGACCGGGCCATCGCGCCGGCCGCCAGAGCGGCGGCGGGGTACCCGTCGGAGGCCACCATCTTCCGGGACGAGTTCCTCGAGGCCACCGTCGACCTTTGGGAGCTGCCGAGCGAGCGCGCCACCCGGGTCGGCCATCCTGCGCCGTTCCCGGTCGAGCTGCCCCAG
>JBOGGF010000111.1:0-6943 GCA_050743965.1 Acidimicrobiales bacterium | reverse complement strand
TCCCTTGCGGGTGGCCGCACGGGCCATGGGGACTCAAAGTCGACGGCGGGATGGGCCATCGGATCCGCCCATCTTCCCGAGCGCGATGGGTGGCTAACGCACCCGTTTCAACGCACCGGCCATCGGAAGGGGTACCGGCCACCGGGCACCGGCCACCGGGGGCGACCGAGCCGGCTATTGCTCGTGCACGCCGGGTGCAGGCTCGGCCGGCGAGGTTCGCCGCCTTCGGGGGCGGGTATGGGCCGTGCAGGGACCGCTGGGCTGTCGGGGAGGTCCGCTGGCCTGCGGGAACGGTGGTGCTCCGGCGCTGGCCCCCCGCCGCAATGGTGATCGGGAGAAGCGCGATGGTGATCGGGAGAAGGAGGACCCATGAGCAATGACGAGCGGTCCGACATCATCCAGCTGCTCCAGGAAGACCACCGCGAGGTAGAGCGGCTCCTGGCGGAGTTCGACACGGTCAGCCTTGCCGGCCGCAACGAGCTGTTCTGGACCCTGACGCACGACGTGGTGCGGCACGAGGTCGCCGAGGAGGTCGTGGTCTATCCGGCGGCGCGTGACCTGCCGGGCGGGTCGGCGCTCGCCGACGCCCGGGTGGAGGAGCAGGCCGAGGCCGAGCAGCGGCTGGCCAAGATGGAGAAGCTCGACGCCGAGAGCGAGGAGTTCGCCCGCCAGGTGATCACGCTCCGCTCCGCCGTGCTGACGCACGCCAAGGCCGAGGAGACCTCGGTGTTCGTGCTGCTGCGTGACAACCTCCCCGCCGAGCAGCGGTTCGAGCTGGGCGCCCGGTACAAGAGAGCCAAGGAGGCCGCGCCGACGCGTCCCCACCCCCACGCCCCGGACGGTCCTCCCGGCAACGTGGTGATGGGGCCGGTCGCGGCCCTGGTCGACAAGGTCCGCGACGCCGCCAGCGCCGCCTGAGGCGATCGGCGCACGACCGCGGTCCCGACGGGACCGACCCGACGCACGGCACCGACCGACGAGCAGACGAGAAGGAGACGAGACGCGATGGCTGCACCGAGCATCGATGGCATGCGAGTGGCGTTCTTGATGGCGAACGAAGGGGTCGAGATGGTGGAGATGACCCGGCCGTGGGAGGCGGTGCGCGAGTCGGGCGGTCGCCCGCAGCGGGTGGCGCCGTCGCCGGGCGAGGTCCAGGCCTTCTCGCATCTCGACAAGGCGGAGCGGTTCCCGGTGGACTGGACGACGAGCGAGGTCGACGTGGAGTCGTTCGACGCGCTCGTGCTGCCGGGCGGGGTGGCCAATCCGGACCAGCTCCGTATGGACCGCCCGGCGGTGGCGCTCGTGCAGGCCATGTTCGCCGCCGGCAAGCCGGCAGCGGTGATCTGCCACGGGCCGTGGACGCTGGTCGAGGCTGACGTGGTGCGCGGCCGGACCCTGACCTCGTGGCCGAGCCTGCAGACCGACATCCGCAATGCCGGGGGCACGTGGGTCGACGAAGAGGTGAAGGTGTGCGAGCAGGGTCCCAACGTGCTCGTCACCAGCCGCAAGCCCGACGACGTACCGGCCTTCTGCGACACGCTGCTCGGGGTGCTCGCGGCGGCCCGGAACCGGTCGTCCGTGGGCTGAGTGGCGAACGACCTGCTCGCCGCCGCTGCCGGCGGTGGCCGCCAGCAGCCCACCGTCGGCGGCCACCGCCTGACCCTCTCCAACCTCGACAAGGTCCTCTACCCGGCGGCGGGGACGACCAAGGCGGCGGTGATCGCCTACTACGCCCAGATCGCGCCGGTCCTGCTGCCGCACGTGCGGGACCGGCCGGTGACCCTACGACGCTTTCCCGAGGGTGTGGAAGGGCCGTCCTTCTTCGAGAAGAACGCACCGCGCGGTCGGCCCTCGTGGTTGCCGACGGCGCCGGTCCCGCGCCGGGCGGGCGACGGGGAGCCCGACATCGACTACGTCCTGCTCTGCGACGAGGCGGGGCTCGTCTGGGTCGCCAACATGGCCGCCCTCGAGCTCCACGTGCCGATGTGGCGTGCCGCACCCGGGGTCCACGCGTACGGTTCCTCCGACCTGATGGTGTTCGACCTCGACCCAGGGGGGCCGGCCGGCATGGTCGAGTGCTGCCGGGTGGCGTGCTGGCTGCGCCAGGCACTGGCCGACGAGGGCTACGAGGCGTATCCCAAGACGAGCGGGTCCAAGGGCCTCCAGCTCTACGTGCCGCTGCGTCCGGCGGTACCCGGTGAGGACGCCCGCGACCTCGCCCACCGGTTCGCCCGGTTGGCCGAGCGGGCGCTGCCCGGCGAGGTCGTCTCCAACATGCGCAAGGACCTGCGCCGGGGGAAGGTGCTCGTCGACTGGAGCCAGAACCACCCGGCGAAGACCACGGTGGCGGCCTACTCCCTGCGGGCACGCCCGCGGCCGACCGTGTCGACGCCGGTCCACTGGCGCGAGGTCGAGGCGTGCGAGCGGGAGGGCAACGCCGATCGCCTGGTGTTCGAGTGCGACGACGTGCTCCGCCGGGTGGCTGCCACAGGCGACCTCTTCGCCCCGCTGGTCGAGACCGGGTCCGGCTAGGAAGCCTTTCGCCTGGTCGACCGGCGGACGGCCACCTCCAGCTCGTCGCGGTGCATCTTGGACCGACCGGCGATGTCGAGCTGGGCGGCGCGGGACAAGAGCGCCGCCTTGGTCATGGTGGAGAGGTCCCCTGCCGGTGCCTCGCCGTCCTCTCCGGCAGCGGTCCTCTTACCGCCGCGCCTCTTCCCCTGGCGGCTGCTCTTGCCGCCGTTCCCGCCGGCCGCGGCCCTGCCACCGTCCCGGTGTGACGCATCGAGGCTGGCGTTGAGGGCATCCATGAGGTCCACGATGGGCGCCACCCGCTCGGTCGCCGTGGCGGCGTGCACCGTCTCGCCGTGGCGCTTGCGCTCGATGAGCTCGGTCAGTGCCTCACGGTAGGACGAGCGGTAGCGCCCGGGCTCCCACTCGGTCGTGAGCGACTCGATCAGCATGTCGGCCGTCGACAGCTCACGTTCGGTGAACTCCACGTCGCCGGGCAGCTCGGGGAGCTCGCGGGCCGGGTTGCGCACCTCGTCGGCGAAGTACATCGTCTCGAGCGCCAGGACCGCCCGGTCGGGCCGGACCGCCACCACCCGCTCTCGGCCCCGCAGGACGAAGAGGGCGATCCCGACCTTGGCCGTCTGGGCCATCGCCGCCCGGAGCAGGGCGTAGGCCCGCCCGGCGGCGTCGCCTCGCGGGGCCAGGTAGTACGTCGTCTCGAAGTAGACCGGGTCGATCTCAAGCAGGTCGACGAAGTCGACGATCTCGATCGTCCTGGAGCGCTCCGGGGCGATGGCCTCCAGCTCGCCGTCATCGAGCACCACGTGCTCGCCTGTCCCCAGGTCGACGCCGCGCGCGATGCGCTCGCGGGGCACCTCTTCGCCCGTCCGCTCGTTGACCCGGCGGTAGCGGATCCGGTCCGAAGTGCCCGCTTCGAGCTGGTGGAAGTGGACGGCGTGGTCCTCGGTGGCGGCGTACAGCCCGACGGGCACGCTCACGAGCCCGAACCCGAGTGAGCCGGTCCAGATCGGTCGTGCCATGGCTCCGCGTCCCTACCCCGGTGTCCACAGGAGGAATCGGGGTACCGGGGAGTCCGTGGTGCTGGTGGAGGAGCAGCCGGGGGACGGCGAGGACCGCCGGGCGCAGCGGGCGGCGTTCGTCGACGACCTCCGTCAGGTGGCTCGGTGCATGACCGGTGGCTGAGCAGCCGAGGGGGCTTGCTCCCGGATCCACACCGAGGCCGGCACCTCACCGGGCGGGCGGGGGCCCCTGGATGTCGAGGCCGACGTCGAGCGATCGCACCGAGTGGGTGAGTGCCCCGATCGAGACCAGGTCGGCACCGGCAGCCGCGTAGGTGGGCGCGGTGTCGAGGGTGACGCCGCCGGAGACCTCCACCAGCACCCGGGGCGCCGCCGAGGCCCGTACCAGGCCGACCGCCTGGCCCACCTCGTCGGGCCCCATGTTGTCGAGCATGATCACCGTGGCCCCGGCCACGGCGGCGGCGCGCACCTGCTCCAAGGTGTCGCACTCCACCTCGACCATCCGCCCCGGCCACCGGTCGGCCGCCCGGCGGACGGCCTCGGCGATCGTCATGCCGCCCAGGTGGTTGTCCTTGACCAGCACTCCCTCCGAGAGGCTGCCGCGGTGGTTCGTGCCCCCACCGGCCCGGACGGCCGCCTTCTGCAGCGCCCGCAGGCCGGGGAGGGTCTTGCGGGTGTCGAGCACGCGCGTCGACGCATTGGCGGCGGCGACGGCATCCACGAGCTGCCGGGTGGCGCTCGCGATCCCCGAAAGGTGGCACAGGAAGTTGAGGGCGGTGCGCTCGGCGGTGACGATCGACCGCAGGGGTCCTACTACCGTGGCCACGACGGTGCCGGGCGCCACCGCGGTGCCGTCGGGGCAGCGCCAGTCGACCGCCACGTCGGCGTCGACCTGGGTGAACGCCTCGGTGGCGCACAGCCGGCCCGCGACCACCCCGTCGTCCCGGCTGACGAAGTGCGCCGTCGCCTGCCGGGCCGGGTCGAGGAGCGCCGCGGTCAGGTCCCCCATGGGCAGCAGGTCCTCGGCCAGCGCCCGGGCCACGGCGTCGCGCACCGCCGGGCGCGGCGGGTCGACCGAGGGGTCCGTGCAGGGTGCGGTCGAGGTCATCCACCCACCGTGGCACAGTTCGCGGCGGGTCAGCTGGCCTGGCTGACCGAGGACATGTTGAAGTCCGGTACCCGCAGGGGGGGCATGGCGGTCCTGTTCATCCACTCGCCAAACTCGCGCCCGAGCGCCCGCGTCGTCGCCCCGACCTCGGTCGCCCGCGTCAGCACGTCCACCGGGCTCTCGTTGAAGCGGAAGTTGTTGGTGGCCCCCACCACCTCGCCGTCTTCCACGACGTAGACGCCGTCGCGGGTGAGGCCGGTGAGGAGCAGCGTGGCCGGGTCGACCTCCCGGATGTACCACAGGCAGGTGAGGAGCAGCCCCCGCTCGGTGCGCGCCACCAGGTCGTCGAGCGATCCGCCGGCGTCCGGCACCGCCAGCACCAGATTTCCCGGGGGAGCCGAGGGGCCGGTGCCAGCCCGGGCGGCACCGGCCCGGTGGTGGACGAGGTGGTCGAGGTGGCCGGCGCGCAGCCAGTCGGTGCGGCCCAGGTCCAGCCCATTGTCGAAGACCGAGATGTCGGCACCCGAGGCGCCGGTGGCGAGGAACGGAGACGACTCGAGCCCGGGCTCGGCCGGGTCGCTCCACAGGTCGAAGGGGAGCGCGGCGAGCCGCTCGCCCAACCGGGTGCCGCCGCCCGGTCGGGAGAAGACAGTGCGCCCCTCCTCGGCCTCCTGCCCGCTGGCCGCGCCGGCGAGGCCGATCATGAGGTCCGCCACGGCCTCGGGCGGCAGGACCACCTCGTAGCGCCCGGCCGGGACCTCCACCCGCCGCGCCGCCCGGGCCAGGCCGCGGGCGACCGTGGCCTCCAGCCGTTCGAAATCGACGTCGGCGAAGTCCGCCGTGCCCATGCCGGCCCACGCCGACCGGCTCCCGTCCCGGCCCACCAGGTGGACGGCTCCCGCCGGCTGGACATGGCGCCGGCGCAGGCCGGTGGAGCTGCCGAGGTAGGTCGTGGCCACCCGGTGCTCGGCGAACCCTGCCAGGACGCGGCCCGCCGCCTCGGCCCGGCCGAAGGCTCCCGACAGGGCGGCGAGGACCCCGCCCAGCGCGCCCAGGTCGGTGCGGGGGGCCTCGCCGGTGAACCCGGCCTCGGCCTCCCCGGTGACGAGGGGGGCGGCGTCGGGCGCCGGGTCCGAGCCGCGGGCGTCGGCCTCCGCCGCCGCCACCAGGGCGACCACGTCGACGTCGCCGGCTTGGCTCGCCACCCCGGCGGCCATACCACCGGCGCCGCCGTGCGCTCCCACCGTGCGCACCGCCGTCACCCGCCGGTCCCGTCGCACCCCGTTGGTCGTGGTGGTGTTGTTGGCGAACCGCACCTCTGCCTCGTGGAGCTCCTCCACCAGGACGACGCAACCGCCGCCGCCGGCGGCCGCCAGGGCCCGTTCGACCACCTCGTTGGCGGGGGGCAGGTCGCTCACCGGCCCGACTCGTGGCGGGTGTTGAGCACCCGGATGCCACGGAAGAGCGCTGCGGGGCAGCCGTGGCTGACCGGCGCGACCTGGCCCGGCTGGCCCTTCCCGCAATTGAAGGCCCCGCCGAGGAGGTAGGTGCTCTGCCCGCCCACCGCCGCCATGGCACCCCAGAAGTCGGGCGTCGTTGCCTGATAGGCGACGTCGCGCACCTGGCCGACCAGCCGGCCGTCCCGGATGCCCACGAACCGCTGCCCGGTGAACTGGAAGTTGTACCGCTGCATGTCGATCGACCAGCTCTTGTCCCCTACGACGTAGATGCCCCGCTCGACCTGGCCGACGAGGTCCGCCACGCTGGGCCCCTCGTCCCCTGCCGGCTGGAGCGACACGTTGGCCATCCGCTGGATGGGCACGTGCATGGGGGAATCGGCGAATGCGCAGCCGTTCGACCGCCCGAGCCCGTTCTCCGCCGCCATGCGGCGGTCGAGCTGGTAGCCGACGAGCACGCCGTCGCGGACCAGGTCGAACGACTGGCCGGCGACACCCTCGTCGTCGTAGGCGACGGTGGCGAGGCCGTGCGGCGTGGTGCGGTCACCGGTCATGTGCATGAGCTCCGAGCCGTAGCGCAGGCTCCCGAGCTTGTCGATGGTGGCGAAGGACGTCCCGGCGTAAGCCGCCTCGTAGCCGAGCGCCCGGTCCAGCTCCGTGGCGTGCCCGACGGACTCGTGGATCGTGAGCCACAGGTTCGTCGGGTCGATCACGAGGTCGACCTCGCCCGGCTCGACGCCCGGCGCCGCGAGCTTCTCGGCGAGCAGCTCGGGCATCTCGGCGAGCTCCGCGTCGAAGTCCCAGCCCTCGCCCTCGAGGTACTCGTG
>JBOGGF010000110.1:0-12859 GCA_050743965.1 Acidimicrobiales bacterium | reverse complement strand
CGGCACCGGCGGCGACCCGCGCGCGCGGCCGGAGGACCCGATCACTACGCCGGGCGCACCGGTCTCGGGAGCACGGGGGCGTCCCGGCCGGTTCCCCCGACCGGTGCCGGGCGGGCCTCGGGCACCGACCCGTCGGCGTGCTCTTCGTGGTACTCGGCCTCGACGTTGACGTCCCACACGTCGTGGCGCCCGGTGCCCACGATGTTCTCGACGGTGAGCATGGCCGTGTACATCGAGTGGTCCTGGTTGTTGTACCGGTGCATGCCGTTGCGCCCGACGGGGTGGATGTTGGGGGCCACGGCGTCGAGGTACTTCACGATCGTGGCCACGTTGTCCTTGTAGGAGAAGTCGTAGTGCGGGTAGGCCTTGGGCACCCGCACGACGTAGCCCGCCTCCACCCGTGTGGCCGCCACGAGGCCCAGGCGGTCGAGCTCGGCCGTGGCCCGTGCGACCAGCTCCTCGTCGGCGGCGCGCCACAGCTCGTCGCCCTCGAAGACGAAGTACTCGAGCCCGAGGCAGGTGCGGCCCTCTTTCACCATGAAGGGGGACCAGGAGCCGAAGTTCTGGATGCGGCCCACCTTCACGTCGGGGGCGTGCACGTAGATCCAGTTGTCGGGGAAGCCGTCGGCGGCGGGGACGACCAGTGCCACGGTCAAGAAGTCCCGGTAGGCGAGGTCGCCGGCGGCGGCCCGGACCTCGGGTGGGGCCGGGGGGTCCAGGACCTCGACCAGGTCGCGCAGCGGCATCGAGCTCACGACGTGGGAGGCCGCCACCTCCTCGCCCACCCCGCCGGGGCCGGCGAGGCGGACCGAGCGGGCGAGACCGTCCGCCAGGCGGATGCCGGTCAACGCCGTCGTCGTGCGCACCGTCCCCCCGCCGGCTCGCACCAGGTCGCAGCAGCGCTCCCACATCATCCCGGGCCCGAGCCTCGGGTACTTGAACTCCTCGATGAGCGAGGTGATCTCCTTCTGGTTGCGGGCGGGGGAGAGGGCGTTCCTCACCGCCCGGCCGAGGTCGAGGTTCTTGATCCGCTGGGCCGCCCAGTCGGCCGGCATGTCGGCGACGGGCACCCCCCAGACCTTCTCGGTGTAGGTCTTGAAGAAGGTGCGATAGAGGCGCCAACCGAACCGGGCGACGAGCCAACCCTCGTAGTTGGACTGGTCGGCCGGGGGGAAGAGCCGGGCCCGCAGGTAGGAGCAGCCGCACAGGACCGCCTCTTTGGGGCCCAGGTTCCCGAGGGCGTTGGCGGCCTTGAGCGGGTAGTCGTAGTACTTGTGGTCGTAGTAGATCCGGCTCATCCGGGGCCTGGTCAGAAAGTCGGCGTCGCCCAGGATCTCGTGCCAGAGCTCCTCGACCGGGCGGACCTTGGTGAAGAAGCGGTGCCCGCCGATGTCGAAGCGCCAGCCGTCGCGCACCACGGTGCGGCTGATGCCGCCCACCACCTCGTCTGCCTCGACCACGAGGGGGCGGCGCCCCGCCTTCACCAGCTGGTAGGCGGCGGTCAGGCCGGCCGGCCCGGCCCCCACCACCACCACGGGGGCGTCGACCGCCGCCGGCTCCGGGACGCCGGCGGACGTGCTCGCCTCGCTTGTCGACATACCACCCTCTCCGGCCCATCGCCCTCCGCATGCCATGGGCCAAACGGCGAGGGACGCGACGTGACATGCAACTCGACAGCGTGGTCGGCGCTCCCCTCAGCCGCCAAGAGAATAGTCCGGGTGTCCGCCGGCGTTGGATGGCACCACTGGACCCATGGGCGTCCCGCTTGCCGGCGCCATGTCACTGAACTGAGGCTGGTGCAGTCGTCGGCGTCGAACGCCGAATGCTCAGCGGCGCCGGAGTAGCCCGCTCACCAGCGCTTGCGCTGGCCGGTGGCGTTCAGCTCGGCAAGGTAGCGGTTGTAGGCGGAGAGCTCCTCGTCCGCTTCTTCCGCTGCGGCCGCTGCTGCAGCCGCCGACTTTGGCGACGATGGGGGAGCCGGTGTTGGCCCGGCGGTGGCCCCGGCGCCCGGCGCCCGAGTGGGGCGCAGGGCCGCGGCATCCTCGTTGGCCGGCTGCTCGTGGACCAGGCGCCACCACAGGTACACGGCGTAGGCGGCGAAGAACGGCCACTCGAAGACGTAGGCCCAGCTCAGGGTGTTGCCCTGGCGCACCCGCTGCACCTGCCACCAGAACAAGGCGAAGAAGAGCGGCACGACGACGACCACGGTGACGTGCAGGAGGATGGCCCTGCGGGAGAACCAGACCCGGCGAGCGTCCGGTGGCTGCAGCACGTCCTCGAGGCTATGCCGGCCGGCACCGGAACGGGCCGCCGCCGGGTCGGGTCGCCTGGCCGGGCCGGCCGGCATGATGATCGACGGGACGGAGCCGCCGGCACGGCCCTCGAGGACCGCGTCCGTCCCTGCCGGCCGGCGGCCGGCGGCTCCGCTCGTCGCAGCGCCGGGGGTGCCGGCACCGATCAGGGCGGCCACGGGGCCGCCCGTCCGGCTATGAGACGGGCAACATCCCCGACTGGCCGTAGCTGGAGCCGGTCCCGGAGGCACCCGTGCCGGAAGTGCCCGAGCCGGAGGAGCCCGAGCCGCTCATGTTCGGGCAGTGGTGGGTCGTCGACCCCGAGCCGCTCGAGCTTGTGGTGCTCGAACCACCCGAGCCGCTCGGCGTCGTCGTGCTCGACGATCCGGTTGTGGCGGTGGTGACGGCGCCGGAGCCGGTCCCGTTGGCCGCGGTGGCGGCGCCCGAGACGGCCATACCGATGCCCACGCTCAATCCCAGCGCACCGGCACCGACGCCGACGGCCATGAGCGGATGGCGGATCTTCATGGTGTGCTCCTTCTGTTGGTCACGTCACTTGACTGCTTCGGTGGGGAGCCGATGGACGCGACCGGCAGGGAACCACCACCTGCATCCGACCAGAGGGCGATAAGAGGCGACTATGAGCCCGATGGCGGCGACCTAAGAAGTGGCGCCCGGCGGAGTGCATGCCGCGCGTCGGCGGGGGTGGAGGGGAAGAATGTCGGTATGAGCAGCCGTCCCCTGTCCGCCATCGTCCTCGCCGCCGGTGAGGGCACCCGGATGCGTTCCCACCGGCCCAAGCCGCTGCACCGGCTGTGTGGCCGGCCCATGGTGCTCCACGTCCTCGATGCCCTGGCCGAGCTCGACGTCGACCGGGTGGCCGTGGTGGTCGGGCACCGGGGCGAGTGGGTGGCCAAGACCCTGGTCGACCACGCGCCGGCAGGGATGGCCATCGAGCTGGTGGAGCAGCCCGAGCAGCGCGGCACGGGTGACGCGACCGCCGTCGGGCTGACCGGGCTCCTCGACGACGCCGGGACACCCGGCGACGGTGACGGCGACGTGGTCGTCCTGCCGGGGGACACCCCGCTGTTGCGGCCGCCGACGCTGGCCGCCCTGGTGCGGCACCATCGCCAGCGCGACGCCGGGGCGACCCTGCTGGTGGCCGACGTGCCCGACGCCACCGGGTACGGCCGGGTCGTACGGGACAAGGAGGGAGCCGTCGTCCGGGTGGTCGAAGAGCGCGACGCCACCGAAGAGGAGCGGGCGATTACCGAGGTCAACACCTCGATCTACTGCTTCCGGCGCAGCGTCCTCGCCCCGGCCCTCCGGCGGGTCCGTCCGACCAACGCCCAGGGGGAGTACTACCTGACCGACGTCGTGGGCGTGCTCCATGAGGCGGGCTACCGGGTCGACGCCCAGGTCGTCGACGACCCGATGGAGGCGGCCGGGGTGAACGACCGGGCACAGCTGGCGGTGGCCGAGGCGGAGCTGCGGGACCGGATCAACGAGCGGTGGATGCGCCGTGGCGTCACCATGTGGGACCCCGAGCGTACCTACGTCGACGCCGAGGTCCTCCTCGAGCCGGATGTGTCACTGCTGCCGGGGGTGATCCTCCGGGGCCGCTCCCGGGTGGCCGAGGGGGCCGAGGTGGGACCCGAGTGCACGCTGCTCGACACCGAGGTCGGGGAGCGGGCCGAGGTCCGCAACAGCGTCTGCGTCGGGGCCACGATCGGGGCGCGGGCGGTCGTCGGGCCCTTCGTCACTGTCGGCCGCGGCGCCCGGGTGGCAGAGGACGGGGTCGTCCCGCCGTTCACCGTCCTGGCGGGCGACGGCGCCGGTCTCGGGACGCCAGGTGGGGAGTGGGCATGGGGCATCGGACCGTGACACGAGATAGCGTCGCCCCCGTGGAGCTCATTTCCCGGCGGCGACTGGAGCTCGTGTCCGGCCGGTCGCACCCGGCATTGGCCGAGCAGATCGCCGAGCACCTCGGGGTGCGGCTGGGCGAGGCCAACCTCCGGGAGTTCGCCAACGGCGAGGTCCACTGCCGCTACGACACCTCCATCCGCGGCTGTGACGTCTTCATCGTCCAGACGCACTGCGGCCCCGTGAACGACTCGGTGATGGAGCAGCTGATCATGATCGACGCCGCCAAGCGGGCGTCGGCCAAGCGCATCACCGCGGTCTGCCCCTATTACGGCTACTCCCGCCAGGATCGCAAGTCCGCCGGCCGGGAACCGATCACCGCCAAGCTGGTGGCGGACCTGCTGTCGGCGGCCGGTGCCGACCGGGTGGTGAGCGTGGACCTGCACTCGGGCCAGATCCAAGGCTTCTTCGACATGCCGTTCGACCACCTCACGGCGGCGCCGGTGCTCGAGGGCTACCTGCGCGAGCACGTGGAGACCAATGTGGCCGACGTGGTCGTGGTGGCACCCGACGCCGGCCGGGTCAAGGTGGCCGAGCGCTACAGCCAGCACCTCGGGGCGGACCTCGCCCTGGTGCACAAGACCCGGCCGCGCGGCGTCGCCAACAAGGTGGAGGCCCGACACGTCGTGGGTGACGTGGACGGGCGGACGTGCGTGCTGATCGACGACATGATCGATACGGCCGGCACCATCTTTGCCGCCGCCGAGCTCCTGGCCGACGCCGGGGCGGCCGACATCTGGGCCATGGCCACCCACGCCGTCCTGTCGGACCCGGCGGTCGACCGGCTCAAGGCCTCGCCGATCTCCCGGGTGGTGGTGACCGACACCCTGCCGGTCACCGACGACCGGCAGTTCGACAAGCTGGAGGTGCTCTCGGTGGCCGAGGTCATCGCCGACGCCATCGACGCCGTGTTCGAGGACACCTCCGTCTCCGAGATCTTCGGCGGCGACAACCTGAGCTAGTTCTTCTTGGTCCGCCGGCCCGCGGATCTCGTGACAAGTTGCAGGCGGCCGCTCCGAGGCGTGCGTGGTCCAGATAGTCGGCGACGGCATGATCGATGGTGCGCAGGGCGCCTGTCGTGGCGGGTTGTGGGTGGGTGGTGAGTGGGTGTTGGCCCCCTGGGAGCTGGCGCGGCTCAGCTCTCTGCCGCCTTGTCGGGTTCGCGGCGGATCAGATGCTTCGGGAAGGCCATCGCCAGGGGGGCGGTGGCAGCGGTCAGCGCGGCTACCACCCACAATGCGGTGGCCAGGTCGCTGTTGCTGACGGTCTCGCCGATGGCCAAGACGAGGAGGGCACCGATGCCGTTGGCCAGACCCAGCGCGATGCCCGATCCCATGGAGCGGTTCTCGGGGAAGATGTCCTGACCGATCAGGACGACGGACGACATCGTCAGGAACAGGGCGATCCCGAGGGGGGCGGCGGTGATCCAGAGCCAGGTCCCGCGTACGTAGATGATCGGGACGATGAGCGCGGCGGTGGCGACCGACGAGCCGATGAGGACGATGCGCCGGCCGACTTGGTCGGCCAGGTGCCCGCCGTAGAGGTTGCCGATCACCCCTACGACGAGCATGACGGTGATGATCGACGCGCCGGACACCAGGGAGCCGCCGTGGAGGTGCCACAAGATCGGGATGAAGGCCGCCAGGGAGTACAGGGCCAGGGCCCGGACCGACTGGTAGGCCACCAGCACCGCCAGCGGACGGGAGTGCTGGCGCCACTGGACACGGCGGCGGGGCCCAGCGTTGGCCGGCAGCCGAGGGGAGATGTGGGCGAGCAGGGGTACGGTGGCAACGCCGGGCAGGCCGACCAGCCAGAGGTAGGCGAGTCCGAGATGGGCCACCACCAGACTGGCCACGGTGGGCCAGATGCCCCTGCCCAGCTCGCCGCCGACGAGGAACGCCGACGTCAGCAGCCCCTGTCGGCCGTGCAGCAAGCTGCGAACCCCGGCCAGGGCCTGGGGATGGAAGAAGGCGCTGCCGATGCCGACCAGGAGCAGGAGCACCACCAGGAGCCAGGTGCTGTGGGCCACCCCGATCAGGCCGCCGCCCACCGAGCTGAGGGTCAGCCCCGTTACGACCAGTGCCCGGCCTCCGAGCCGGTCGCCCAGCCACCCGATCAGTGGTTGGAGGGCCTGCCCAATGGTGAGGGCGGCGATGAGCACGCTGGCGATCCTCACGGGATCGTGCAGTGACACCAGCACCGCGGGGAGCACGCCCGGCAGGTAGGTGCCGGCTCCGTCGTTCAGCAGGTGGGCCCAAGACAAGCCCAGCAGTCGGCGGCTGTCCAGCGCTGGAGTGCCTGCTTGCGCGACAACGACTCCTCCGGCACTTCTGGTCACTTGTGCACGGTACCGGCCGACGCCCCCGTCCGCCCTTCGAATCTCTGGCTCAGGACCCCAGCCAATTCGGTCACAGCCGGTCAGCGCGGATCGGGGCGGTCCACGCTCCAGTGGCGGGTGACGTTGGCGTACCAATCGCCGTCTCCGAGCGGGAGGATCGAGAAGCGGCTGATCATCCGCTGGCCGCCCTGCTGGTCCCCGTAGAGCAGGTCGATCCGTATCGGATGACGCTGCTGCAGGCAGGCGAGCAGTCCGTCCCGCGCCGGGTCCGCCGCGTCGCGCACCGCTGACTCCCAGTAGCCGGTCCCGCCGCTCGGGATGTAGAGGTCGATCGCCAGGCGACGGAATGCCGGTAGATCGGCATGCGGCTCGATGCCGACCGCGTCCGGCGGGAGCAGGTTCCATGCGTGCAGCAGGCCGAGCCCGGCGCCGACGTTGCGCAGCCCCATGGCGAGGTAGATCACCCCGCCCGCTTCCTCGACCACCGCCCGACCGCCCGGCACCAGCGCCGTGTGCCCGTCGACCCAGTGCGCCTTGTGCGCCGGATCGTCGGCCAGCGACGGGACCACCAGGGGCCGGAGCGCCGCCATCAGGGACTCCTCGGCCACCCGCGCCGACCGGTTGGACGAGCGGACGGCGGAGAAGGTGGCGATGGCGAGCACGAGCGTCCCGCCGGCGGTCGCCAGGGCGGAGATGCTCTGCACGTCCACGGGCGAACAGTAGGCGCCTGGCGGCCACCGGGCCGCGTCCAGGTGCCATACCATGTGGGATGATGCCAACTAGTATGATACCGCTATGGCGCAGAACCCGTTCCGATACGGCTCGCCCGTGGGGGACCCCTACTTCGTCGGGCGCGCCCGGGAGCTCGACGTCCTCTTGGACCGGATGGGCAACGGCATCAACGTGGTGGTGACCGCCCCGCGCCGGTACGGCAAGACCTCGCTGCTCGAGCGGGCGGCCGACCGGCTGGCCGGGGACGGCGGCTCGGTGCTGCGGGCCAACCTCCTGCTCACGCCGAGCTTCGAGTCCCTGGCCGGCCGCCTGACGACCGAGGCCTACGAGCTGCCCGGGGGCGCCTGGCGGCGGGCCGTCCAGGCCATCCCCGAGTACCTCCGCCGTCTCCGCCTCCACCCGACGGTGGGCGTCGACGACACCGGCCGGCCCGTCTTCTCGTTCGCCGGTGGCCTGCAGGCGGCCGATGCCGGACAGTTGCTGGAGGACGTCTACGCCCTGCTGGCCGAGGTGGCCGAGGAGCGCCCGGTGGCGCTGTTGCTGGACGAGTTCCAGGCCGTCGCCGACCTCGACCGGGCGCTGCCGGGGCGCCTCAAGGCGCTGGCCGACGCCCACCCGAGGGTGGCACTTGTGATGGCCGGCTCCACCGAGCACCTGATGGAGTCGCTCGTGCTGGCCAGGGGTGCCCCGCTCTACCAGATGGCCGAACGGCTGGCACTCGGCCCCATCGACCAGGCGGAGATGGCCGGCTTCCTGCGCGCGCGGTCCCGGGTGGGGGGGAAGCCGATGACGCCGGGCGCGGCCGGTCGGATCCGTGACCTCGCCGGGCCCATCCCCTACGACATCCAGCGCCTGGCCTACGAGGTGTTCGCGTCGGCGGCGTCGGCGATCGACGAGGGGGCGGTCGAAGACGGCCTGGCCCGGGTGGTCGCCCACGAGGCCGAGTCCCACGCCGAGCGCTTCTCCCGCTTCTCGCTCGGTCAGCGGCGGGCCCTCGTCGTCCTGGCCGCCGACGGCGGCACGACCCGGCCCCAGTCGGCCGCTTTCGCCCGGGCCACCGGCTATGCCAACCCGGCCGGGTCGGCCAAGGCCCTGCGCTCGCTCGCCGCCGACGAGACGGTCGTCCGTCGCTCGGGCACCTGGCTGGTGGCCGACCCCTTCTTCCGGGAGTGGCTGCGCCAGAGCGGCTGAGGGTTCCGCCCGGCTTCCTCTACCGCGCCTTGGCCCGGGTGCCCGAGATGACGATGCTCGCCGTGCCCGACGAGCGGGCCCGCGAGCTGCTGGAGGTGGCCGGTGGGCAGATCGTCCACGTCGACGGGCCCGACGTCGACGCCGGCGGGACGGTCCACCGCGTCTACTACGTGACCTGCTGAGCGGCGGCCCCGGCGTACGAGGCGCTGGCTACCGCCGGGTGACCGTGACCTCGGGCTCGATGGTCTCGACCGGGTCGTCGTGCTGCTCGAACGTCGGGGTGACCGGCACCTCGAGGCCCTCCGCCTCGGCTGTCGCCACGATCTCCTCGGCGCCGGCGAGCACCTCCTCGGGGGACAGCTCGTCGAGGCTGCGCCGGGCCGGCTCGGGGATGAGCAGGGTGAGACCGAGGCCGAGCAGGGCGAACAGCGCCGACAGGCGCAGGGCGCCGTTCACGCCGAAGTCGGCCTTGATGATGGGGAACACGTAGACGCCGATGAAGGCGCCGATCTTCGCCACCCCGGCGGAGATGCCGTGGCCGGTGGTGCGGACGCTCGTGGGGAACACCTCGCCGGCCAGCACGAAGGTGGTCGTATTGGGGCCGAACTCGGCGAAGAAGTAGCTCGTCCCGAAGAGGATGAGGAAGGGCACGACGGCGGTCGTGATGCCGGGGATCACCCCGATGAGGAGGAAGGACAGCCCCATGAGGGGGAAGCCGATGAGCTGGAGCCGCCGGTGGCCGATGCGGTCCATGGTGTAAGCGGCGAGGAAGTAGCCGGGCACGGCGGCCACGGTGAACACGATGAGCTGGAGGACGAGGACGTGGATGAGGTCCTTGGCGGCCGACCCGCCGAGGACGCTGCTCACGATCAGCGGCGCCGATACCGAGTTGCCGTAGTAGGCGTAGTCGAAGAAGAACCAGCTCCCCGCCGTGCCGGCCAGGATCGTGAGGTAGCGCCGGTTGGAGAGGAACCCCCACAGCGACAGCCGCACCCCCTTGGTGGTGGTCGGGGTGACCGGGGCGAACGTGCCGTCGGAGAACTTCTGGACCGCCTTGGCCGCCTCCTCCCCGCGCCCGGCGACGCTGGCGAGGTACCGGGGCGACTCGGGCATCCGGCGCCGCAGGTAGATGACGGCGGCCGCCGGGATCGCCCCGAAGCCGAGCAGGAGCCGCCAGGTGATGCCGTCGGGCACGCCGGTGCTGAGCAGGACCAGGCCCGCCACGTAGCCGGCGACGGTGCCCAGGGCCTGCATGGCGAACACGAGCCCGACGAGCTTCCCCCGGTTGTTGCGGTTGGAGAACTCGGTCATGAGGACGGCCGACATCGGGTAGTCGCCGCCGACCCCGAGGCCGAGGACGAAGCGGAAGACGAGGAGCCAGATCAGGTCGGGGGCGAAGGCGGACGCCACGGCGCCGCCGACCATGAGGGCGGCCTCTAAGCCATAGACCTTCTTGCGGCCGAGGAGATCGGCGACCCGCCCGAAGACGAAGGCCCCGACGAAGGCGGAGATCAGCGTGATCGAATTGACCAGGCCGGTCTGGGCCGACGACAGCCCCCACTCCTTGGCGATCAGGGTGGTCGCCGTGCCGATGATGAACAGGTCGTAGGCGTCGGTGAAGAAGCCCATTCCCGCGGTGACGATCGACCGGGTGTGGAACCGGCTGAGCGGTGCCTCGTCGAGCGTCGTGGCGAGATCGGACACGCATGCTCCTCTCCGACGCCCGTACGGACGGGGCGTCAAAACCCTCTCCACTCTTCGTACCAGGGCGAGGTTGCCGCAGAATGACACGGCGGTGATCCCTAGCTGAATTCGTCCAGATCGCTGGGGAGCTCCCGTTGACCGAGCGAGCGGAGAAGGTCGCCGCCCGCTCTGCCCCGGCCTCGGCCCGGCGGCATCCACCGGCTGTCTCCACCGGCGCAGCTCGCGGCCCGGGCAGGCGCTACACGACCGGGCAGGCGCTACACGACCGGGCAGGGGAGCGGAAGCCCGAGCGCCAGGTGGATGGCCCGGCTCACCTCGGCCATCCGGGACGAGCTCAGCTGGGTGATGCGAGACTGCAGCACGGCGCGTGGAATGGTGGCGAGGTTGTCCAGGTTGACCACACAGGGCCGTGGCATTCCGTCACGCTGGTCGAGCACGACCTCGGCGTCGAGGCGCCGGGCACTCGTCGTGACGTCGGCCACGGTCACCCGGTCACGCCAGTCGCCATACGCGTCCCACGAGAGGAGAAGGACCGGGTGGCGCTGTCCTGGCGGGCGTTCGGCCCACCAGACCTCAGCCCGCTGCACCGTGGTGGCCGTCCTCGGGGCCCCACTCGGCGCGTGGATCGCCGAGGAGGTCCGCCGCCGCCGCATCGGCCCATGCGCGCTCGTCCTCGGTCTCCGGTCGATTCAGGTAGGCGGCCCGGTATCGCCGTTCGCGCTCCTCGGCCTCGACCTGGTGCCACCCGAGCCATAGCAGATCGGCCACCACCGCTGAGCGGCTGCGCTCATCCTGGCGGTGCCGTTCGTCTATCCGCGCCAGCAGTTCGGCGGGCAGGCTGACGGTAACCTTCTCCGCCTTGCTCATACCAGTTAGCCTACCGGTGCTCTTACCGTTCATGTACCGAGCCAGTGCTCGGCGCCCAACGGCTGGCGTACTCGCGTCCCCGGTGCTCCCTCGACGTCGCCCTCGCTTCGACGCCGCTGCGGCCCGGTGGTCGGGGCCCTGCCGGGGCGAGTACGCTGACGAGCCGTTCCGCCACCTTGGCTGCGGATCCGGACCTGCCCCGGCGGGCGACCGGCTCCCGCCGCGGCGGCACCGAGCTACGTCCGGACCGGACGCCCAAGGAGATCCCATGCCCGACATCACCCTCACCGCCGAGATCGGCCGGCCGCTGGGCACGCGTGCCGCCCGCCGGCTGCGGGCCGAGGGCAAGATCCCCGGCGTCGTCTACGGCCACGGCAGCGACCCGATGCCCGTGGTGGTCGAGGGGCGCGAGCTGCGGACCGCCCTGTCGGGCGACGCCGGCACGAACGCCCTGCTCCAGCTGGAGGCGGGCGACCAGCGCTTCCTCACCCTCGCCCGCGAGCTCCAGCGGCACCCGGTGCGCGGCACGGTGACCCACGTCGACTTCCTCATCGTGGGCCGGGACGAGGTCATCGGTGCCGACGTCGGCATCGCCCTCGTCGGCGAGGCGATCGAGGTCCACCACGGCGACGGCATCGTCGACCAGCAGCTCTTCAGCCTGCCGGTCCGGGCCAAGCCCTCCGACATCCCCACCACGATCGAGGTGGACATCTCCGAGCTGACCATCGGCGGGGTCATCCGCATCGCCGACCTCGACCTGCCAGCTGGCGTGGAGAGCGAGCTCGAGAGCGACATGCCCATCGTGACCGGGGTCCCGCCGCGGGTCCAGGGTGCCGGTGCGGGCGCCGAGGGCGAGGCCGGCGAGGGGGCCGCCGAGGGGGAGACGCAAGAGCCCTCCGGCGGCGGCGCCGAAGAAGAGGGCTAGGTCCTGCCCCGCCTGTTCGGCGGGCGCGGCGGCGCCCCGCGGCGGGGGACGCCGGCCGACCTCTTGGTGGTCGGGCTGGCCAACCCGGGAGCCGAGTTCGCCGGCACCCGGCACAACGTGGGGGGCGATACCGTCGAGCTCCTGGCGCACCGCCACGGCAGCGGCCGGCTCCGGCCGGAGAGGGGCCAGCGGGCCATGGTGGAGGAGGTCCACCTCGGGGGGCACCGGGTGGCCCTCGCCGTGCCGACCACGTACATGAACGACTCGGGCGCCGCCGTCCGTCCGCTGCTGCGGCGCTTCGGCATCGAGGACGTCGCCCGCCTGGTGGTCGTGCACGACGAGCTCGACCTGCCGCCCGGGCGGATCCGGGTAAAGGTGGGTGGTGGCGTGGCCGGGCACAAGGGTCTCGAATCGGTGCGGTCCCACCTCCACACCGCCGACTACGTGCGGGTGCGCATCGGGATCGGCAAGCCCCCCGGCCGCCAGGCGGGCGCCGACTACGTGCTCCGGCGGCCGTCCAAGTCCGAGCGGGTGCTGCTCGACGTGGCCGTCGAGTCGGCCGCCGACGCGGTGGAGGCTGTCGTCACCGACGGCGCGGAGGCGGCCATGAACCGCAGCAACAGTGCCGGCTGACGCCCGCCTGCAGGCACTCCCGGCGCTGCTGCGCCAGGAGACGGCACTCACCCGCATCGTGGGCACCACCGACGCCACCGTGGCCGTGGCCGGCCCGGCCCAGGCCTACGCCATCGCCGGTCTCGCCCGGCTCTCGGATCGCCGGCCGTTGCTGGTGGTGACGGCGACCGCCCTCGACGCCGACCGGCTGGCCGGCGACCTGGCCTGTTTCCTCCCGCCCGAGCCTGGGACCGGTGCCGGCGGGAACGGAGCCCG
>JBOGGF010000109.1:0-6772 GCA_050743965.1 Acidimicrobiales bacterium | reverse complement strand
GCAGCAGGGTGTCGATGACGCGCAGCCCCGCCGCCCGCAGTGCCAGGCCGGTCTCGGTGATCTCGACCACGCAGTCGGCGATGTCGGGCACCTTCGCCTCGGTGGCGCCGTACGACAGCGACACCCGGGCGTCCACCCCGTGGGCGGTCAGCGCCCGCCTGGTCAGCTCGGGGTACTCGGTGCTCACCCGGACCCCGTCGGGGAGGTCGGCCAGCTTCTCGAACGGCGAGTCGGCGGCGACCGCCAGGACGACCCGGATCGGGTTGCTCGTGGCCTTCGAGTAGTTGAGCTCGCCGAGGGAGACCACCTCGGCACCGCGCTCCTCGATCCAGTCCCGCCCGGTGATCCCGAGGTCGAACAGCCCGCCGGCGACGTAGACGGGGATCTCCTGGGGCCGCAGGATGCGGACCTCGGTCACCCGGGGATCGGCGATGCTCGCCCGGTAGTCCACGTCCGACCGGCGCGCGACGGCGAGGTCGGCGGCGGCGAACAGCTCGAGGGTGGCCCGTTCCAGCGAGCCCTTGGGCAGGACGATGCGCAACATCCCTAGATCATCGTCCCTAGCTCATCGCCGAATGGACGAGTCGGTACGTCTCGACCGCGGTGAGGGCCGCCTCGCGGCCCTTGTTGGACGGGTCGGGCTGCGAGCGGGCCAGCGCCTGGTCGACGGTCTCGGTGGTGAGAACGCCGAAGGCGACGGGGACGCCGGCCTCCAGCTGGACCCGCTGCACGCCGGCGGCGCACTCCCGGGACACCAGGTCGTAGTGGCTCGTCTCGCCCCGGACGACGGCGCCGAGGCAGATGACGACGTCGACGGCCCCGTGGGTGGCGAAGGCCCTGGCCACCAGCGGCAGCTCGAACGCCCCCGGGGCCCACGCGACCTTGACGTCGGCGCGGTCGACCTCGCAGTCGTCGAGCCCGGCCAGCGCTCCCTCGAGCAGGCGCCACGTGATCTCGCCGTTGAACCGACCGCAGGCGATGCCGATGCGCATCCCCCGCCCGTGGTGGTCGCCGCGCTGGACGATGCCCACCATGCCCGCCAAGGCGTCGAGCATCCCCTCGGGCACGTCGCCTGCCTGCTGGTCGCCGCTGGCCATTCCTAGAGCACCCCGTCGAGGCCTTCGAGCAGGTGGCCCATCCGCTCGCGCTTGGTCCGGAGGTACTCGATGTTCTCCGGGTTGGGGGACGACTCGAGCGGCACCCGCTCGGTGATGTCGAGGCCGAAGCCCTCGAGCCCGCCGTACTTGACCGGGTTGTTGGTCATGAGCCGCATCGTCGTGACGCCGAGGTCGACCAGGATCTGGGCGCCGATGCCGTACTCGCGGCTGTCCACCGGCAGGCCGAGGGCCATGTTGGCCTCGACCGTGTCGGCACCCTCCTCCTGGAGGCGGTACGCCCGGATCTTGTGCCCGAGCCCGATGCCCCGCCCCTCGTGGCCCCGGAGGTAGACGACCACGCCGCGCCTCTCGGCTTCGATGTGGTCCAGGGCGGTGCGCAGCTGCGGCCCGCAGTCGCACCGCAGCGAGCCGAAGACGTCACCGGTCAGGCACTCGCTGTGCACCCGGACCAGCACGTCGCGCTCCCCCTCCAGGTCGCCCATCACCAGAGCCAGGTGCTGCTCGCCGTCGAGGAGCGATTCGTAGACGTAGGCGCGGTACTCGCCCGTGGCCGTCGGGATCCGGGCCTCGGACACTCTGCGTACCAGCTTCTCGGCCCGGCGGCGGTAGCGGATCAGCTCGGCGATCGAGATGAGGGGGAGCCCGTGGCGCTCGGCGAAGGCCTCCAGCTCGGGCAGCCGGGCCATCCGGGACTTGTCCTCCGACACGATCTCGCACAGCACACCGGTCGGGGCCATCCCGGCCGCCCGGGCCAGGTCGACCGTCGCCTCGGTGTGCCCGGCCCGCTTGAGCACGCCGCCCGGCCGGTAGCGGAGGGGGAAGATGTGACCCGGCCGGTTGAGGTCGGCTGGCCGGGTCCCGGGATCGGCCAGGGCGGCGATCGTGGCAGCCCGGTCGGCGGTCGAGATCCCCGTCGTGGTGCCGTGGCGGGCGTCGACGGTGACGGTGAACGCCGTGCGCTGCGCCTCGGTGTTGTCGGCCACCATGAGCGGGAGCTGGAGCTCGTCGGCCCGCTCGGGCAGCAGGGGCACGCAGATGACCCCCGAGGTGTGGGCGAGGAAGAAGGCGATGGCCTCGGGCGTGGCCGCCTCCGCCGCCATCACCAAGTCGCCCTCGTTCTCGCGGTCCTCGTCGTCGACGACGACGGCCATCCCGCCGCGGCCCACGGCGGCGATCGCCTCCTCCACCCTGGAGAACGGCACGGCTATGCCGCCCGCGCCCGGGGGGCGAGGTCCACCCGGAGGTCGTCGCCGAGGTGGGTGACCGACACCAGCCGGCCGCGCCACACCCCGTCGATAGTCCCCGCCCCCGGCCCGTCGAACAGCGGCCGGGCGTCGTCCCCCCCGAACAGCGCCGGGGCCAGGTAGAGCACGTAGCGATCGACCAGCTCGGCGGCGTGGAACGCGTGGGCCACGCGCGCCCCGCCCTCGACCAGCACCTGGAGGACGCCGCGACGGCCGAGCTCGTCCAGCACCTCGCCCGGCGCCCCCGACAGCGAGACCGCCGGCTGGGCTCGCGCCGTCGCCGCCACCGCGCCCAGCACCACCCGCATCGGCTGGCGGGCCGGCGGGGGGGTCGTCCGCACGGTGAGCTCGGGATCGTCGGCCCGCACCGTGCCGGCACCCACGAGCACGGCGTCGGACACCGCCCGGAGGCGGTGGACGTCGCGCCGGGCCTCCTCGCCCGTGATCCACCGGCTCGACCCGTCGGGCGCGGCGGTCCGGCCGTCCATGGTGGCGGCCAATTTCAGGACCACCCAGGGCCGTCCCGTCCGGCGGTGCTTGCAGTAGGCCGCCAACTGTTCGTCGACGTCGACGGCGCCGACCCCGACCGCCACGTCCACCCCGGCGCGCTGGAGGACGGCCACGCCGCGCCCGCTCACCCGCGGGTCGGGGTCGAGCACGCCCACCACGACCCGGTGGACGCCGGCGCGGGCGATCACCGGGGCACACGGTCCGGTACGGCCGACGTGGGCGCATGGCTCGAGGGTGGTGTAGAGCGCGGCTCCGGCCACGTCCTCCCCCGCCGCCGCCGCCCGGCCCAGCGCCACCACCTCGGCATGGGGACCGCCGGGCGGCGCCGTCGCCCCCTCGAAGACGGCCCCCGAGGCGGTGACGAGCACGGCCCCGACCCACGGGTTGGGGGCGGTGGTGCCGCGGACGCCGTCGGCCAGCTCCACGGCCCGACGCATCCACGCCTCGTCCCGGTCCGCGCTCGGGCCCGGTCCGGCGACGGTTGACGGCACGGCCACGCTGGCTCCTTCCCGGGCGCTCCCTGGACCAGCCAGCCTACCGGGGTGCAAGGGGGGTCACCGCCGGGGCGCGACGCCGGCGGCGGCGCGGCGGATGGCCTCGGACGCCTCCCACGGCCGCTCCCGGCCGAACACGGCCGACCCGGCGACCAGGACGTTCGCCCCGGCCTCGGCCACGACCCCGGCGGTGCGCTCGTCGACCCCCCCGTCGACCTCGAGGTCCACCCGGTCCTCGAGGCCCCGCTGGGCCAGGGCGGCCCGCACCTGTGCCACCTTGGGCACCACCTCGCCCATGAAGGACTGACCACCGAAGCCGGGGAACACCGTCATGCAGAGCACCAGGTCCACCCGGTCCAAGTGCGGCTCGAGGGCGGCGAAGGGGGTGTCGGGATTGGCGGCAAGCCCGGCCCGCAACCCCAGGGCCCGCATCTGCGCCAGCAGCTCGTCGGTCCGGCCGACCTCCACGTGGACGGTGCAGCCGTCGGCTCCCGCCTCGGCGAACGCCTCGAGGAAGTCGCCGGGGTCGGTCATCATCAGGTGGCAGTCGAAGTACAGCCCGGAGTGCCGGCGGAGCGAGGCGACCACGGGGGGGCCGATCGTCAGGTTGGGGACGAAATGGCCGTCCATCACGTCGACGTGGAGCCAGTCGGCCACGCTGGCCACCTCGCCCACCGCCTCGGCCAGGCCGCCGAAGTCGGCCGACAGCAGCGACGGTGCCATCTTCAGGGCGCCGGGCGTGCCGGGGTCGCGCTTCATCGCGCCGAGCCTAAGCGAGCCGATCGCCCCGACCGGGACGGGCGCCCCGCAACCAGTCGGCCGCCGCCATCGGCGCCCGCCCCTCGGGCTGGACCTCGACGAGGCGGAGACCGCCGTCCCCGGTCGCCACCGTGTCGTGGCGGAGCTCGCCGGGTGCCTCCGCCGGCGAGCCCGCCGCGCCGGCCGGCGGTGCGACCACCTCGGCCGCCAGCACCCGCAGGCGACGACCCCGCCACCTCGTCCACGCCCGGCCCAGCTGCACCACCCGGGCGAGCTCGACCGCCGGACACGCCCAGCGCAGCTCGAGCTCGGCCGGGGCCACCTTCTCGGCGTAGGTCGCCTCGCCCTGCTGGGGCTCGGGCTCGGGCAGGGGGGCGGCCAGGGTGTCGACGAGCAGGCCGGTGCCGGCGGCCACCAGCCGGTCGCGCAGCGTGGCCAGGTCGTCGGCGTCTTCGATCGGGACCTCGGCGCGGGCGTAGACCGGGCCGGTGTCGAGCCCGGTCTCGACGCCCATCACGCACACCCCGGTCACCCGGTCGCCGGCCAGGATCGCCCGCTCGACCGGCGCTGCGCCCCGCCAGCGCGGCAGGAGCGAGAAGTGCAGGTTCACCATCGGCACGGCGTCGAGCACCCGCTCGGGGATGATCCGGCCGTAGGCGACGACGACCCCGAGGTCGGGGCGGGCGTCGACGACACGGTCGAGATCGTGGGCGACGGGCACTCCCAGGCGGGCGGCCGCCGCCTTCACTGGGCTGGGCGAGGTCGCCGTGCCCCGTCCGCGGCGGCGGTCCGGCCGGGTGACTGCCACCACTACGTCGTGGCCGGCGGCGACGAGGGCTTCCAGCGGCGGCACCGCCAGCTCGGGCGTGCCCAGGTAGGCGAGGCGGCGGCCCACCCGGTGTCGCCCGCTCAGCCGGCGAGCGCCCGCTCGCGCAGGACCTTACGCGCCTCGCGCCGCTGGGCGTCGTCGAGGCGCTCGATGAGAAGAGTGCCGTCGAGGTGGTCGACCTCGTGCTGGAACACGCGACCCTCGAGCTCGTCGGCCTCGATCGAGACCTGGTGGCCGTCGAGGTCCAGGCCGACGAGGTGGACGGTGTTGGGCCGGAGGATCGTCCAGCTGAGGCCGGGCACCGACAGGCAGCCCTCTTCGTAGGCCCACTCCCCCGAGGACTCGACGATCCTCGGGTTGATGAGCGCGCGGGGTCCCTCGCCGATGTCGTACACGAACAACCGGCGCTGGACGCCCACCTGGTTGGCGGCCAAGCCCACGCCCGGCGCCTCGTACATCGTCTCGATCATCTCGTCGACCAGCTTGGCGACGCGGCCGTCGATCTCGTCGACGTCACGGGTGACCTGCTTGAGGACGGGATCGCCGTACTGGCGGATCGGGAGCACGCCGACAAATTACACGTCGGTCGGGTCCACCCGGACGCTCCCATGCAGGACCGACACGGCGTCGCACAGGGTCCGATGGTCGGGCGCCCGCACCAGCCACCGGCCGTCGGGGAGGGGCGCGCACTCGATGCCGGGGCCGGTCACGGGCGGCGGTCCCTCCGCCGTCACCACTGCCAGGGCCGAGCACGGCGGCAGTGCCAGCTCCCGGCGCAGGTCCCGCTCTGTCACGAGCCCCGGGTCGCCCGCCACCGCCGCACGGAGCACCTCGTGGTCGGGGAGCCGGGTCTGCACCAGAACCGTCCCCGGGTCGGGGCCGGCCCGCCCGCCCACGAGCCGCCCGGCCCGTACCAGGAGCGCCAGTGCCTCCTCGGCCGCGGTGTAGCGCGCCGCCAGGAGGTGCTGGTCGAAGTCGAGGAACGCCACCGCTCCGGCGTGCCGCACCCGGTGGAGCACCGCCTCGGTGCCGACCAGCGCCGGGGCGTCGGGCACCGGCTGGCGCGGTCCCCACACCTCGCCGACCGCCACCCCGAGCAGCGCCTCGAGCTCGGTCCGCACCCTGCCGACGCTGCGCCGGCGGACGGCGAGGCGGGTGGCGCCGCACGCCGAGCACACCACCGGGCGCTCGGCGCCGCACGACCGACAACCGAGGCGGTCCCCCACCTCGTCGACCGGCCGGCCGCACTCGGTGCACCGGACGAGCTCGCCGCAGGCGGCGCAGGCGAGCAGCGGCGCCGTGCGGTTGAGCACGCACACGAGGGGTCCCGCCGCCGGCCGTCGGGCCAGGCGGACCAGCTCCTCGGACAGGAGGCCCGTCCGGGGGTCCGCCGCCCGGCGGTCGACCACCGCCACGACCGGCCAGCCGGCGCGCTCGGCCGAGCGCTCGGGCGTCGCCGGGGGGCCGTACCGCACCACCTGCTCGGCCGTGGGGCAGGGCGACACGAGCGTGCACGGCGCTTCGTCGCGCCGGGCCCGCTCGACCAGCACTTCGGCCGCGTCGTACCGCTCCCGGTGGTCGTGGCAGTCGAGCACCACCGCCGCGCCCAATCGCCGCACGGGTGCCCACGCCGCCGAGCGCGCCCCCACCACCACCGGCCAGCCGGCTGCGGCCTCGGTCCAGTCCGCGGCGACGTCGACGCCCCGCCGGCGCAACCGGGCCGCCAGCCGCTCGGCCCACCCCGCCGACGGCACGAGCACCACCACCGGGCCGGCGGCGGTGCCGGCGGTGACGGCCCCGAGGACCAATGAAAGGAGG
>JBOGGF010000108.1:0-9496 GCA_050743965.1 Acidimicrobiales bacterium | reverse complement strand
GACGCCACGGCACCGCCGTGGTGAACGGACCGGAGGACGAACCCCTTGACTGGCACCAGGTCGACTGGGGCCAAGCCGAGGACGACGTACGGCGTCTGCGGCAACGGATCTTTACGGCATCACAGGCTTTCCTGTGAGTAGCTGTTGAGAGTAGCCGACAATGCCCCGCTGACCAGGGGCGTTGGCGCCAGAACTACCTTAATGTCATTCAATTCGGAGCGACCAGTAGGCGCGGGGATCCTTCTGGCTGTGCCCGTTCCACGAGACGAGGCCGGCGTCCTGCAGGGCGTGCAGCTGCTTCAGGACCGCCGGTCGGGACCGCCCGCTCGCCTCGACGATGTCGCCGGTACTGGCACGCCCGGCCTCTCTCACGATGTGGAGGAGGTCCCGCGCTCCGCCGGGCAGCCGCTCTTCGAGCGCTCGGTCGATGGGTGCCGATGACATCGTGACCCGTACGCTGCCGGCGGTCTGGTGGTAGAGCGGATCAGCCAGGCCGGCCAGGCGCATCTCCTCGAACATCCGCCGGATGCCTTCGCCGAGCTCCTGACCGAATGCCAGGTCGGCGCAGACGCGGGCGATCCGGGGGTTGCGGGCGAACCTCGTCACGTGGAGCGGGTCCCGTCCGTCGGCGATCCCGGGGAACCGTCCCGGGCTCTCGATCTCGACGCGGTCGTCGAAGATCTCGACGCGGATGTGGTCACCGCTCACGCTGTACGAACGGTGGACGGCGGCGTTGACCAGCCCTTCCAGCCACGCGTCCTGCGGTATCAATCCGACCGTCTCGAAGCGGCCGCTGGCGCCGAGCGCCCGGCGGGTGGGCAGCTTCCGGAAGACCTCCTCTCGTGCCTCGGTGAGCTGGGCCGGGATCGGACCCTCGATCCGGATGTCGCTGAGCAGTCGCTGACGGGCACCCGTACCCCGCTCGGTCCCCTGGTAGCGGAGAACGCGGACGCAGGCTTCTGGGAACCACCGCTGGGGATGCTCCGCGAACAGGAGCACGGCGGCGACGGTCAGCTGGCCGCTGCGGTCCACGAGTCCACGGGCGACCAGAAGTCGATCAGGGTCGGGGTGGTTCACCGCCTCGGCGTAGGACCGGAGGAGGGACTCA
Organism: Acidimicrobiales bacterium; assembly: GCA_050743965.1. Lineage (GTDB taxonomy): Bacteria > Actinomycetota > Acidimicrobiia > Acidimicrobiales > RAAP-2 > DAHUZJ01. The sequence goes on along the minus strand of JBOGGF010000108.1, from coordinate 8,388 downwards.
TCGAGATCGCCACGTTCGGCGCCCTCCACGACGGTGCTCTCGAAGGTCGCCTGGCCCTTGTCGTAGAGGAGTTCCTGGCGCTGGGCGAAGGTGAGGCGACGGTTCTCGTCACCGACGCGCAGGAACACCTCGTCGCGCTGGTTGGCGTGGACGTGACCGGACGTCTCGACCTCGATGACGAGGAGGTGGTCGACCTGTCCTGCCTCGTTGACGCACTCGACCAGACGCTGGCTGCAGGGGACGACCGGGACGGTGTAGTCGAGTGGGGCCTGCTGCCAGTCCCCGATGCCCTGCGGGAGGCCGTCCGTGCCCTCGACCCGGCCGTCCCACAGACCGACGACGATCATCCCCCCGTCGGCGTTGGCGAAGCCGACCATGGCGTTCGCGAGCTCCTGGGCCTTGATCCGGCTGCTCTTGCGGTCGAACCACTGGTCCTCCCGTAGTGCGAGCAGTGCCCCGCCACGCTCCCCGACCCCCGACGCCAGGGCCCGCTCGGCGGCGACCGTCGACATACACGTACTCTAATATATTTAGAGTAGGTAAGGTGGCCAGACGGGCCCACCACCCCACGCCTCATCGCGAAGAGCCCCCAATCTCGGGCACGCCGTCGAGCGCCTCGTCGGGTTCGAGATGCAGGCCGGTCCGTACTCGGTGGCCGAGGTGCGCCTGCCTGTCGAGCGAGCTGACCCGCCAGGGGGTGGCGCCGGGGACCCCACTGCGGCTGTACCTCACCGACACCCTGGCCATCCCCTCGAAGCCGATAACCACCTGGCTGCCATGTACGCTGTGGCCACTGTTCGGGCGGTATTTCGCGAACAAAGAGGGCCTGGCCGGGAAGTTCAACCAGCTGGCATCGCTGCGAAACGGCATCCGACACCACAGATCGATCGACGAGGTCACGCGGCGCGAGGGAGAGGCAGCGATCTTCTGGTTCGAGGCCTTGGCGGATCGGTGAAGCGACCGGCCGCGTCGGGCGACCGTGAGGTCTTCCCAAGGGGCAAGGCATGATTCGAGATTCGGGTATGCCCGAATAACGGATGGGAGATCCGGGCGCACCGCGGTGTTCGCCGAGGCGGGGTGGGTGCCGCGAGGCGGCGGCTTCCGGGCCGAGCTGGCGAATAGGCCCGCGTGTCACCTATGGCACGTGCGGGTGTATCATAGGTGGTACGGTTACCTGGTCCCCTGAACGAGATGAGGACTCTCGATGGCTCGAACCACCACCAGATCGCAGACGCTCGACACCGGCCACTACCGGCGTCGGGTGGCCCGCGAGCTGCAGGACCCGGCCTTCGAGCAGGAGTACCGCCGGGCGCGGGCCGAGATCGCTCAGGTCGATGCGGTGATGCGTGAATTGGACGCCTTGAGGGAGTCGTTCGGAATCACCAAGGCGGAGCTCGCACGGCTCATCGGTCGCAACGCTTCCACGGTACGGCGCCTCTTCACTGCGGAGGTCAATCCGGAACTGAAGACCGTAGCGGCGATCGCCGACGCACTCGGAGCGCGGATCGAGGTCACGCAGCCTCGCACTGCCGCAGCGAAGCCGCGCCGGCAGCGCAAAGCCCCCGCTGCGTGACCGGGATCGGTAGTGCACACTTTGCGGCGGGATGCCATGGGACATCGTCTTCTACGCCGCGGCCGACGGGGTCGTTCCAGCCGACGACTTCCTCGACGGCTGCCCCGTGGAGGTTCGTGCCCGCCTCATGGCGACGCTCGACGCCGTCGCAGAGGCCCGCCGCCGCAGTTCTCGGGAGGCGGACAGTGGGAAGCGATGCACGGCGAGATGGGTGGCTACTTCGAGGTGCGTGCCCAGGGGCCTCAGCGTGAGCAATTCCGACTGTTCTGCATCCTGGAGAACGCCACCGCCGACGAACTCCGGCGCCGAGGGCTGCCCGGGCCGGCGATCGCGGTCATCGCCGGCATGGCCCCGTAGCGCGGCTCGCCGCTCCCGGTCCAGGCCACCCCCAGCAGGTACTCGAGGCCGCCGTCGGCGGCGAACGGATCACCCTCGATGTCGAAGAAGAGGTCGGCCGGGTCGGGCTCGGGGAGTGCGGCCAGCCCGGTGCCCGGACCCGGGGCCGCCAGCAGCTCGTGCGGGGGCCGCCCGCCCGTCGCCCGGGCGAGAGCCTGGAGTCGAGCCAGGTCCTTCAGCCGCTCGAAGGCGGTCGTCCCGACCCGAGGCACCGACGGGAGGTCGGTGGCGGCCACCCTCACCCGGCGAGAAGAAGGCCGCCTGGTAGACGACCGAGGCCCCGGACTGCAGCAGCTCCTCGGTGCGGGCGACCCGGTCGCCCCTCGCTCCGTCAGCCACCTCCTCGACGATCACCCCCTCGGTCACGAGGCGGTCCCGGTAGGCGCGCTCGTGCTCGAGTCCCCGTCGCTGGACCACCTCGATCTCGGGATCGGCCGTCGGTGACCGTGCCCGCTCGCCCACAGCGACCGAGAGCGACAACTGGTCAGGTGCTCGCAGGCGAGGTGGGCGACGAGGTCGCTCGGGCTGAGCACGAGCATCCCGTGGTCATCGACCTGCACGCGGCACGCCCCCCACCCGCCGCACCGCTCGGGCTCCACCAACCGCGCCAGGCCGCCCGTCGACCACGTGCGCTCGGTCTCTCGGTCGTCCAGGAGCTCGCGGGCCCGGCGCGCCGTCCACTTCACGCTCGAGGTGCGCTTGGACATGTTCCACAGCTGCCAGCCGACGTTGCTGGGCGAGATGAACCCAGTTGTCTTCCCTCGCTGTCGGGCCGTTCAGCCGGCGAGGGGCCGTACTACCTCGTCGATCGGGACCTCCCGCACGGCCTCGGGAGGCCGGACGACGAACAGCTCGGCGAAATGGGCGTCCGACTGCAGCTCGGCGCTGGGGTCGAGGCCACGCTGGTGCAGCCCGTCCAACGCCGCCTGCCGCTCCCCGTCGTCGGCGAACCGGCGCTGCGGGACGCAGTAGGTCGGGACGCCCTCGGTGACGAGGCCGATCTCGTGGAGGCTCTCGGCGATGGGCTCGAAGTCGAGCCAACGGAGGCTGAGCACCGCGATCCACGGGGCAGCGTCGCCCGCGGCCTCGGCCACGGTCCTGAGCGTCCGCTCGCCGATGTAGCCGATCCCGCCCGTGACGGTCACCAGATCAGCGGAGGCCAACGCCTCGAGGTCATCGTCGCCGACCGACTCCCTCTCGAGGTCCGCGACCACGCCGCGGTCCAGGAGGCCGACCGACGTCGCGTAGCGGACCGCGCTCTCGGCGACGTCGAGGCCGACGGTTCGCACGGCATCGGCTCGCCGGCGGGCCGCGAACCATTCACGGTCGATCTCCTGGAGCGAGGAAGCATCGATCTCACCGGCGCCCGCATAGTGCTCGTCGAGCTCTTCGAGGTCGATCTTGTGGTTGAGCACCGCGGCGTTGACCCCGTAAGAGCAGCAGACGTCGAGCACCGTCTTGCCCTCCCGGCCGCCCATCACGTCCAACAGGCGTTCGAAGACCGGAGGGCCGTGGCGGGGAATCTCGTAGCTCAGTGCACCGAGCGTGCGGAAGTAGGCGCGTGGGTCCGCCTCGTTGTAGATGCCGCTGAAATCGGCCTTGGCGTCGTAAGGCTCCGGTTGCGTGTCCATCGAACCCAGTCATCTCCCTCACTCGTCCTCGGGAGAGACTGCCACGCAATGCCCGGCATCGTTTCCCACCTCCAGCTCGCCCGCGACGAACTCGACCCGGTGACCAGGGACCGCGGGCCGGGATCATCCACCACGGCAGGATCGGCGACCAGCCCGGCTCCGTCCGCCAGACCGACCGGGCTCCACTCCGGCCGCCGAGCGGCTCAGCCGGCCGCCGGCGCCACCGTCGCCGCGTCGATGGGCGGCGCGATGCGCGCCAGGCCGCCGAGGAGCGCATGCTGGCCCGCGTCGTCGAGGGCGGCGTAGGCCGGGCCGACGAGGCGGTCGGTGCCGGCGTCGGCCTCGGCCAGGAGGCGGCGGTCCTCGTCGGTCACCTCCGGCGGGTCGCCCCGCCAACCGAAGAGGGCGTAGTCGCCGGGCCGGCGCAGGTAGTGGGCGATCTGGGGCGGCAGCCCCACGGCCCGCACCGCCACCAGGTGGGCGCTTCCCCGCAGCTCCCGCAGCACTGCGAGGAGCTGCATGGCGCGGGCCGGCGGGTCGTCGGGCAGCGGCTCGGCCACGAGGCCGGCGAAGAGGGTGAGTGCGGCCACCTCGGCGGCGTTCGCCACCTTCTCGGCCTCCTGGCAGAAGGGCGCCAGGTCACCGACGTCGCCCAGTAGGCGCCGGCCCATGTCGTGGGCGCAGGCGAGGTAGGCGCGGGCCGCGTCCCGCGGTGCCATGACCTGGCGGGAGGAGTCCCACATCCGGGCCATCACGGTCGGCTCGAAGTAGCCGAACGCGCTCCCCACCACCGGGGCCTCCACATCGCCGAGCACGCCACCACGCCCGAGGAAGTAGAAACGGAAGCCGTCCAGGCCGAGCTCCTTTCCCTTGGCCAGCGTCTCGGGGACGAAGTAGAAGGCGGCCCCCAGCCGGCCGATCGGCGGGCAGGCGGCGGCGAGCAGGTCGGGCAGTTTCATGGTCCTCCTCTTGTCGGGGTCGAAGTTCCCGAGGGCGGCGGCGCCGTCGGCCACAATGTCGACCACGTGACCGCCCCGCCGCAAGCCGGGCCCGAGGACCGAGCGGAGCCCGGGATCGTCCTCGGCGACCAGCACCCGCACGCTCACGGTCCACCCCCTCCCTGGCGCCGGCCGGTTGCGGCGCGGAGGGGTGCGTGGTCGAATCGGCGCCATGCGCGGCGCCGTCTGCACCGACAAGGGCACCGAGCGGGTGGAGGTCGTCGACGACCTCACCGTCGCCGACCCCGGTCCGGGCCAGGTGCGGCTCCGGGTGCGCGCCGCCGGGCTGTGCCACTCGGACCTCTCCGCCATGAACGGCAGCCTCCCGCAGGGCTTCCCGTTCGTCCCCGGCCACGAGGGCGCTGGCGAGGTGGTGGCGGTGGGCGCGGGCGTCACCACGGTCGAGGAGGGCGACCACGCCATCGTCGCCTGGACCCCCCCGTGCGGGAAGTGCCCGGCCTGCCGGCGCGGCCAGCCCAACCTCTGCGTGACGATCTTCTTCGCCATCGCCGGGACGACGCACTTCCACCGGGGCGACGACGAGCTCTACGGTTTCGCCGGCACCGGCACCTGGGCCGAGGAGATGGTGATCCCCGAGGAGGCGGCCATCGTCGTCCCCGACGACGTCCCCTACGACGTGGCCGCCCTCGTCGGCTGTGGCGTGACGACCGGGGTCGGGGCCGCGGTCAACACGGCCAAGGTGGCGGTCGGTTCGTCCGTCGTCGTGTTCGGCTGCGGCGGGGTCGGCATCTCGGCCATCCAGGGTGCCCGCCTGTGCGGGGCGGCCGAGATCGTGGCGGTGGACATGGTGGAGGCCAAGCTCGGCGACGCCCGCCGGTTCGGCGCCACCCACGCCGTGCACCCCGACGACCTCCCCGGCGTCCAGACCGAGATCACCGGCCGGGAGGGCTTCGACTACGCCTTCGAGTGCATCGGCAGCGCCCCCACCTTCCGGGCAGCATGGGACGCCACCCGGCGCGGCGGCACCACGGTGATCGTGGGTGCCGGCCGGGGCGACGCCGTGCTGTCGCTCAACGGCTTCGAGCTGTTCTTCTCCAACAAGGCGCTGCTCGGCAGCTACTACGGCGACGCCGACGTCCGGACCGAGTTCCACCGGCTGGTCCGGCTGTGGCGGGCGGGCCGCCTGGACCTCGAGGGCATGGTCAGCGCCCGCTTCGACCTCGAGGGGATCAACGATGGCCTCGAGGCGATGAAAGCGGGCACCGTCGTCCGCCAGGTCGTCACCCTGTAGCCCGAGCACCCGGGGAGCAGCGCGGCGTGAGCCCCTCACCAAGCGGCTTCGCGGAATCACGGCCATTGCGGGGTCACGGCCCGTCGCGGGGTCACGGCCCGTCGGCGCCGGGGGCATCCGCCCGTCGGCGGTCGGCTGCTCTACGCCTTCCGGAGGCGTCACCTGAGGTCCAGCCGGGCGAACGGGGCGGTCGTGACGTCGGCCGACCGCTCGCCGTGGACCACCACTCGCACGCGGTCGGGAGCGGGGTGCTCGCCGGCGCGGTGCCACTCGAGCTGGTCGTCCTGGAGGACGAAGTGGTCGAGGCCCCAGGGGCCGTCGCCGTCGCCGTCGTCGTCGTAGCAGGTGCCGGCGGCCGCCCCCGCCGGGTCGGGGTCGGGGAAACAGTGGAGGGCGAGAAGGCGGGGGCGATGGCCTTCGTCGACCGGTCCGGTGCCGTCGTCGAGGGGCACGATCGAGCCGGCCCGCACCAGCACCACCGGTTGGCCCGGGGGCGTGTCGAGGGCGAGCGCCCGCGCGCCGTCGGACTCGAGGAGGGTGGTGGCGTCGGTGGCGTGAGCTCCCCCGACGGGTGCCGGAGCGCCCATCGGCGGCACCGGGCGCCAGCGGTACCAGTGGCCGGGCGGGAGCTGCACCGTGCGCTCGGATGAGGCGGGTCGCAGGGCCGGTGCTACCGCCAGGGCATCGCCGAGGAGGAAGGCGTCGTCGGCCGGGGCCACGTCGTCGGTCCAGCACAGCGGGCGGACCAGCGGGGCACCAGTGCGCGCCGCCTCGTGGGCCAGGGTGTAGAGGTAGGGCAGCAGCCGGTAACGGAAGGTGACGAGCCGGCCGACGGCGGCGCGGTAGGGCGGGGGGAACCGCCACGGCTCACGGGCCGGGGCCGTCAGGACCGAGTGGGTGCGGCAGAACGGCAACAGCACCGACAGCTCGAGCCAGCGCAGGTAGAGCTCGGGCCCCGGGGTACCGCTGAAGCCGCCGACATCGGGACCGGTAAACGCCAGGCCCGAGAGGCCCATGCCGACGATCGTGGGGACCTGCTGAGCCAGGCCGTCCCACGTCGACTCGCTGTCGCCCGTCCAGTTCCACGCCCACCGCTGCACCCCGGCCCAGAGCGCGACAGCACGAACGGTCGGCGGTCCGGGCGGGCCGCCGCCAGCCCTTCCCACCCGGCCCGGTCCATGCACAGGCCGTAGACGTTGTGGCACTCGCGGTGGTCGCCGCCCCGGCCCTCGGCGCCGTGGCGCGCCCCCCGGGGCAGAGTCCGGTCGCCGAACAGGCTGAGCGAGGTCGGCTCGTTCATGTCGTGCCAGGCGCCGGCCACCCCCCGGGCGGCGACGTCCCGGTACTGGCCGGCCCACCACCGCCGGGTGGCCGGGTCGGTGAAGTCGGGGAAGGCCGCCCGACCGGGCCACACCACCCCGTGCAGCTCGGTGCCGTCCTCGTCGGCGACGAAGTGCCCGCCCCCCCGTCCCCGGCGGTACAGGGCGAAGTCCAGGTCGACCTTCACCCCCGGGTCGACGATCGTGACGAGGCGGGTCCCCCGGCGCCCCAGATCCTCGGCCAGCGCGGGCAGGTCGCCGAAGCGCTCTGGATCGACGGTGAAGACGCGGTAGCCGTCGAGGTGGTCGATGTCGAGGTGCACGGCGCTGAGCGGTAGCCCCTCGGCGACGAAGCCGTCGGACACCGCCCGGACGTCGGCCTCGGTGCGGTAGCCCCAACGGGACTGGTGGTAGCCGAGGGCCCAGCGCGGTGGGAGCGGCGGCCGACCGGTGAGGGCGGTGTAGCGGTCGAGCACCCGGGGCAGCGAGCCGACGGCGACGTAGTGGCGCAGCATCCCGGCGGCGAAGGACAGCGCCACTTTGGCCTCGAGGCCGGGGCGGTCGCCGTCGACGGTCACCGTCGCCTCGTGGGGGTTCTCGTAGAAGGCGAGGACGTGGTCCGCACCGCCGGGACCGAGACCGACGAGGACCGGGACGCTGCAGTAGAGCGGGTCGGTGCCGGGACCCCAGGCGCCGCCCGGGTCGCGCGCCCACAGGCGGTGGACGGTGCCGGCGAGGTCGACCGGGGAGGCCTGCTCCCCCAGTCCGGCGACCCGCTCCCCCGGCCGCAGGACGAAGCGGGCCGTCCGGGCGGTGCCCCGGCGCACCGGCGGCAGGTCACGCCGCAACACCGTGCCGGCCCGGTCCCGGTACCGCAGCGTCCCGTCGGTGGACACGTCCACCCCGATGCCGCCGGCCGCCCGGAGGAAGCACCCAGTCACGGCGTCACCGGCCACGTCGACGTCGACCGGGTCGGGGAAGGCCGCCGGGCCGGTGGTGGTCCCGCCGGTGGCCCACGGCACCGGGGGCTCGTCGGCGCCCCAGCTCACCCGGACCAGGTCGGCGGCGAGGTAACGCACCTCGACCGTGCCCTCGGTGAAGCGGCACCGGGCGCCGTCGGGGAGAGCCGCAATAGCGAGCAGCCGGCCGGGCGTGCGGGCCAGCGCCCAGCCCGGCTCGAGCCGTCGGTCCCGCCGGCGGCGCGCCGCCAGCTCGAGGG
>JBOGGF010000107.1:0-1797 GCA_050743965.1 Acidimicrobiales bacterium | reverse complement strand
CCGCCACCCAGCCTTCGCGGTCGTTCGCGTGAGCGTGGTGGGTCACCAGCTCGGGGAAGATCTCGTCGATCGCCTCGTCGGCCGCCGACGAGCGTGAGGCGAGCACGGGCAGGAGCGCGCCGCCGTGCGCCGCCGCGCCGGCCGAGACGCTGGCTTCCTCCGCCTCCCGGAGACGCTGGCCGATCCGGACGGCGAACGCCACGAGGAACGACTGGCGGAAGGCGCGCGTCCGGGACCGTCCGGTGCCATCGGTCCTCGACCCGGCGGCGGTTATCTGGGTCGTTGCCTGGACGAGGAGGGAAGTGAAGAGGGTCTCTACGGTGTCGAGATCGTCGTCGTGCCCGGCGACGGTTGCCAGGCCGAGCGACTCGGTGATCACCGATCGGCAACGGTTGGCTGTCGCCACGACATGCAGCAGCTGTGCCTTGGGCATGACGTAGGGGTCGTCGATCCAGATCCGCCGGACGGCCGCCGCCGACCGGCGCCGAGCCTTGTCCCGCGCGCCGAGGGCGGCGCGGTCGATGCTGTATCGGGACAGCAGGTCCTGCGCCTTGGCGGTGAGCGCCTCGGCCTCCTCGGGGAAATTGGTCGATTCGGCCTTCGACAGCAGGTGGCGCGCCTTCTCCAGGACGCGCCCCTTCTCGGTGGATCGTGCGTCGTACCGGTTCGAGCCTCCGGCGTTCCGGCACTCGGCCAGTGCCGGCAGGTGGGAGAGCAGCCCGAGCACCTCGAGGGCCGCCTCGACGTCGCCCGCCCACGTCGGGGAAGCGTGGTCGAGGCGCCATCTCGACGTCGCGATGGTGGCCGCCTCGGCGGCCCACTCCGGATCGGTGTCGCGGTCCCCGAGCCGGCGCCACGCCCCGTGGACGACCGCCGCCGCGATCACTTCCCCACCGGCTCCGATCCGGCGACGGACCTGCCGGACGATCTCTCCCGGGCGCCAGTGCCCGGACGCCATGGTCAGGACCTCGGACTCCAGCTCCGCCTGCAGGTCCCGAGCCACCATCCGTCGCCCGCTCGCGACCGGCGGCCCGGCCACCAGGAGGGTGAGCAGCTCGGTGGCGTCGTCCCTGCCGTGGAAGACCGCCTCCGCCGCTTCCCGGATCGCCATGGCGACCGTCAGCTCGTGTGCGATCGAGGTCCACGCGTCGTGCTGTGCTCGCCCCGCGCCGTGGGCTCGTCCTGCATCGTGGCCGACCCGCCGCTGGCGGTCCCGCCGGGCCTTCTTCTGCTGCCGCCGCTGCTTGTTGTTCACGCCCATGCGGACATGATGGCAAGCGGCAGTGACGCCGGCGGTGGATGGTCGGGGCAGCGCGTCGAGGACAGATCTCGACCGAGCGGACCTGCCCGAGGCCGGATGCCGAGTGGTACGAGATCCGGAGGGACCTACGGCGCGATGGCGACCACCGGATCGCCCGGTGACAGCCCGCCGTCGGCCGACCCGGCGAAGCGAGCGCTGCCGAAGGCGAACACGCCGCCGTCGGCGCCGGCCAGCCAGTAGCCCAGCCCTGTCGAGACCGGGGCGATACCGACCACGTCGTGGATGGTCACCCCGTCGCCCGGCAGCGACCCCTCGAAGTGGGTGGGGCCGAAGGCGAACACGCCGCCGTCGGCCCCCACGAGGAGGTAGCCGTTCCCGCTCGACACCGCACCCACCACGTCGTGGACGGCCACGCCGTCGCCGGGCAGCGACCCCTCGAAGCGAGCGCTGCCGAAGGCGAACACGCCGCCGTCGGCGCCGGCCAGCCAGTAGCCCAGCCCTGTCGAGACCGGGGCGATACCGACCACGTCGTGGAC
>JBOGGF010000106.1:0-7437 GCA_050743965.1 Acidimicrobiales bacterium | reverse complement strand
GGAACGGGCCCTCCGGTCCGGTCACGGGAGTGCCACTCCTGCACTGGGAGTGTTGCGCGGGCCCCCGGGAGTTGTCCAGGCGAGGGGCGTCACTGCCGTTTCGGCGCCCGGACGCACGGGTACCACCGTCGTCGACAACAATTGCGATGGGAGGTGCAATATGATCCCCGGATTGATCGGCAGCCTCGTCATCCTGGCGGTGGGGGCGATCCTGGACTTCGCCGTCACCGTGAGCCCGTACCAGCACGGGTTCAACATCCGCACGGTGGGGCTGATCCTCATGATCGTGGGGGGCGTCGGCGTCCTCCTCTCGATCCTGGCCTTCGCCAGTGGCAGCGGCGGGTGGCGCAAGCACCGCACGGTCGTCGACGACGGCCGGGGCAATGTGGTGCGCCGGGATGACACCTACCGCTAGTTCGGGCGGGCTACGAGACCAGCCCGTAGCTGCGTTCGACATCGAAGTCGTAGACCACCCGTCCCTCGTCGCGCATGGCGTCGAGGAAGGCTGCCTCGTCGATCTCGCCGCCGAACCAACTCAGCGGCCCCTCCGGCCGGCCCTGCATCACCCGGAAGAGCGCCAGGTTCTGGGCTGGCGCCTCGGGGCCGTCGAGCACCGCCACGGTCGTCTCCAGCGCCACCCACGAGAAGCCGCGGTCGAAGACGAACACCGTGCAGCGCGGGTCACGGCGGAGGCGCCGGGTCCGCACCCGGTCGCGGGTCCCGCTGCTCCACAGCCGGCCGTCCACCAGGGCGATGCCGACCCGGGCCACCTTGGGAATGCCGTCGCCGCCGACGGTCACCATCGCCGCGCCGTGCTCTCGAGCCAGGAAGGCGGCGTGCTCCGGCGGCAGTGTCACCAGCCGAGCCTAGATTGGCTGCCGCGGTCAGTGGACGACCGGGACGGTGCGACCGGCCCCGGCCACGTGGAGGTGCTTGAGCACGTCGAGGTAGGCGCGGCCCACCGGCGGCTCGGCGTAGGCGATCTGGTGCTCGGCGCAGAACGGGCGGACCAGCTGACGCGCCCGCCGCAGGTTGGGCCGTGGCATGGTCGGGAAGAGGTGGTGCTCGATCTGGGTGTCGAGGCCGCCGAAGAGGAAGCTGACCGCCGGTGTGGGGGCGAGGTTGCGGGAGGTGACGACCTGCCGGCGCAGGAAGCCGAGATCGTCGTCCTCGGCGAACGTCGGCATCCCGACGTGGTTGGTGATGAACGCGCCCCCGAGGTAGAGACCGAGCACCATCTGGAGCACCGCCACGAAGACCACCGCCCGCACGGGCGAGAGGATGAGGAACGGCCCGGCGAAGAACACGGCGCCGTGGACGGCGAGCAACAGCATCTCCACCGGGTGCCGCCGACGGGCGAGGTAGGCGACACTGACGCCGTGGAGGTGCAGCGCCTCGGCAAGGAGCAGCGGCACGACGGCGAACGCCTGCACCCGGGCGAACCCCCGGCCGAACCGGCCGCGCGGGGTGACCTGCTCGGGTGCGTAGACCAGGGCGCCGGGGGCGACGTCGGGGTCGCGACCCTGGCGATTGGTGTGGGCATGGTGGCGGTTGTGCTTCGACAGCCACCAGTGGTAGCTGAACCCGGTGAGCAAGTTGGCATGGATTAGCCCGATGAGGTCGTTGCCCCACCGGTCGGTGCAGATCTGGCGGTGCCCGGCGTCGTGGCCGATGAAGCCCAGCTGCGCCAGGACGAAGGCGATCCCGACGGCCAACGCCAGGTTCGCCCACTGGTCGCCAACGACCACGGCGGCGAAGGCCAAGCCGACGAGCGCGCCGATGGTGGCAGTGATCTTGACGGCGTAGTAGAGCGGCCGACGGGTCAGGAGGCCGCTCTCGCGCACCTGGCGGGCGAGGGCGGCGAACTCCTGCTGGCTCGGCGACGCCACCGGCCTCACCGCTGACGTAATTCGTGTGGGCATCTGACTCGCGTTCCTCCTTCTCTCGGCATACCGGCTCCTCCCGGCATACCGGCACTGTGGGCCTGAGGGTGCGCCGCCGGGCCGGGGTCAGCCGGGGCGGCCGTCCCCGCTGGGGAAACCAAGGTCCACGCTACTGGTGGCCGGGTCGGGCCACCGGGTGGTGACGACCTTGGTGCGGGTGTAGAAGTGCACGCCCTCGGGGCCGTAGACGTGGGTGTCGCCGAAGAGCGAGTCCTTGCAGCCCCCGAACGAGTACCACCCGACCGGGACCGGGATGGGCACGTTGACCCCGACCATGCCGGCCTGGACCTCCGCCGCGAACCGGCGGGCGGCGCCGCCGTCACGGGTGAAGACGGCGGTACCGTTGCCGTAGGGATTGTCGTTGACGAGCCCGAGGGCGTCGTCGAAGGTGGCGGCCCGCACCACCGAGAGCACCGGGCCGAAGATCTCGTCGCGGTAGGCGGCCATGTGCGGCTCGACGTGGTCGAGGAGGCTGGCGCCGAGGAAGTAACCCTCCGTCGGCACGCCGGCTTCCCGGCCGTCGACCACCACGGTGGCGCCCTCGTCCGCCCCCCGTCCGACGTAGGAGGCCACCCGGTCCCGGTGCTCGGCCGTGACCAGCGGCCCCATCTCCGAGGACGGGTCGTTCCCGGGGCCGATGGCCAACTTGCCGAGGCGGGCGACGATGGCCTCGACCAGCGGGTCGGCGACCTCGCCCACGGGGACCACCACCGACACCGCCATGCACCGCTCCCCCGCGCTGCCGTAGGCAGCGGACACCGCGGCATCGGCCGCCATGTCCACGTCGGCGTCGGGCAGCACGATCATGTGGTTCTTGGCCCCGCCGAGGGCCTGCACGCGCTTGCCGGCGGCGGTGCCCCGCTCGTAGACGGCCCGGGCCACGGGCGTCGAGCCGACGAAGCTCACCGCTTGGACCTGCGGGTGGTCGAGCAGGCGTTCGACGGCCGGCTTGTCGCCCTGCACCACGTTGCACACGCCCGGCGGGAGCCCCGCCTCGCTGAACCACTCGGCCAGGAGCAGGGGGGCCCCGGGGTCCTTCTCGCTCGGCTTCAGCACGAAGGTGTTGCCGCACGCGACGGCGTTGGCCATCATCCACAACGGCACCATCACCGGGAAGTTGAACGGGGTGATCCCGGCGACCACGCCGAGCGGCTGGCGCAGCTCGTGCACGTCCACGCCGCTCGAGACCTGCTCGGAGTGGCCGCCCTTGAGGAGCTGTGGGATGCCACAGGCGAACTCGACGTTCTCGAGGCCCCGCGCCACCTCGCCCAGGGCGTCGGCGTGGACCTTGCCGTGCTGGGCGGTGACGACGGCCGCCAGCTGGTCACGCCGCTCGTCGATGAGCTGGCGGTAGCGGAAGTAGATCCCGATGCGCCGGGCCAGGCTGGTCGCCCGCCAGCCGGGGAACGCCTCGGCGGCGGCAGCCACCGCGGCGTCGACCTCGTCCGGTCCCGCCAGGGTGACCTCCGCCGTCAGGGACCCGGTCGCCGGGTCGTAGACGGGGGCGGTGCGGCCGGAGCGACCCTCGACCCGGCGGCCGCCGACGAAGTGGTCGATCCGGTCGAGCTGGTCCTGGTCGGGCTGGTCGCGCTGGTCAGTGGGCGGAGTCATCGTCAGGGGGTGTCCTTGCTCGGAATGGTGGTTGCGGCAGGCGCGGCGGCCCGGGAGGTGGCGACGGGGAGGCCGGTCAACACGTCGACGATCTCGTCGAGGTCCGGGAGCACGGCGGCGTCATCCGTCGACCACCGGTAGCGCACGACGCCATCCGTGTCGACGACGACCATCGACCGCTTGGCCAGACCGGTGTGGCCCTTCCACGCGTCGTAACGGACGCCGTAGGCGCCGCAGACGGTGCGATCCCAGTCACTGAGGAGGGGGAAGTCGATGCCCAGCGAGCGGGCGAACGCCTGCTGGGAGAAGGTGGCGGTGACAGCGATGCCGAGCACCTGGCCGCCCCCTGCGGCGATCTCCGCGCTGCGCTGTCCCAACTGGGACAGTTCGTTCGTTCATATGGAGCCGAAGTCGAAGACGTAAAAGGCGAGGAGCGCCGGCCCGCTGGCCAGCGCCTGGTGCAGGTTGACGTCGTGGTCGAAGGTGTGGCGCAGGGTGAAGTCCGGCGCAGCCTCCCCCGTCGCCGGGCCCTTCCCCGGCGGGTGCAACGTTCCCATCTATGGCCTCCCTTCCGGCCCCGGCATGGTGCCGGTCGGTCATGCGTGCTGCGCCCTGCAGCTGCGCTGCTGGTCTACTGCCGGCCGCCGGCCGCGGCATCGGCGGCCTTGGCTGCCTCGGCGGCCAGGCGGAGGGAGGCGAGAACCAGGCGGTCGATGGCGAGGCGGTCCACCGTCGGCTGGTCGAGGGCCGCCGTCTCGGCCAGGAACGCCCGGATCTCCAGATGGGCGCGCCGGGGGTGGGAGAGGAGGGCGGCGATCTCCCCCTCGGTCTCCTCGGCCAGCGAGCCGTCGCCCTTGGCCACCTTGGTGACCAGTCCGATCCGGGCCGCCTCGCCGCCGTCGACCTTTGCGCCGGTGGCGGTGAGGTGGAACGCCTGACCTCGCCCGATCATCCGGGGCAGCCACGCCAGCACCACGGCGGGCGCCAGACCGGCGTCGATCTCGGGGAACCAGAACCGGGCCGAGGGGGCGGCGACCGATGCGTCGCACAGGGCGGCGAGGCTCACGCCGAAGCCGGCCGCGTCGCCGGCCACCTCGGCCACGGTGACCAGCTCGCCCTCAGCGAGTGCCCGGTTGAGGGCGACCAGCGTGGTGGCCTGGCCGTTCACCAGATCGACGTCGCGCCCGCCCCGGTCACGGCCGAGGCAGAAGTTGGGCCCGGTGGCGCGCAGGTGGAGGACGTGGCAGCCCTCGGGTGGCTCGAGGAGGAGGCCGGTCAGGGCCTCGCACATCGCCATCGACATCAGGTTGTCGTCGCCGCGGTCGATGGTAGCCCGCAGCACCCGGCCGTCTCGGTCGAGGGAGAGGCCGAGGCCGTCGACGGAGGGGAGCGCCATCAGTTGAGCCTGTCGTTGTCGCCGCCGTACCAGTTGACGCCGTTCTCGGCGATGCGGACGGTCACGGCGCGGACCTCGGTGAAGTCGTGGAACGACTCCCAGCCACCCTCGCGGCCGAGGCCACTGTCGCGCACCCCGCCCCACGGCGAGGCCGGATCGAGGCGGTGGTGGTCGTTGACCCAGACCATGCCGTGGGTCAGGCGCTGGGCCACCCGGTGAGCTCGGGCGACGTTGCCGGTCCATACGGCCGAGCCCAGACCGAAGGGCGAGTCGTTGGCCATGGCCACGGCCTCCTCCTCGGTGTCGAAGGGGATCACCACGACCACCGGCCCGAAGATCTCCTCCCGGGCCACCCGCATCTGGTTGGTGACCCCGACGAGCACGGTCGGCTCGACGAAGAAGCCGTCCTCGAGCCCGTCCACGGTGGCGGCATTCCCGCCGACGGCAACCTTGGCCCCCTCCTCCTGGCCGATGCGCACGTAGTCGAGGATCCGGTCCCGGGCCCGGGCCGAGATGACGGGGCCGAGGTCGGTGTCCGGCGACGCCGGATCGCCGATCCGCAGGGTCCTGGCCTGGGCGACCAGCCCGTCGACGAGCTCGTCGTGGATCTTCCGGTGCACGAGCAGCCGGGTCCCGGCGATGCAGGTCTGGCCGGCGGCCACGAAGCCGGCGAAGGCGGTGCCCCGCACGGCGTCGGTCAGGTCGGCATCGGGGAACACGAGCACCGGCGACTTGCCGCCAAGCTCGACCGTGACCTTGGCGAAGTGCGCCACGGCGGCCGTGGCGACGGCCCGGCCCACCTCGGTGCCGCCGGTGAAGGTGACCTTCTTCACGTCGAGGTGCTCGGCCAGCGCCGCCCCGGCCACCGCCCCCCTGCCGACGATCACGTTGAGCACACCGGGCGGGAACCCGACCTCGTTGGCGATGTCCCCGAGGAGCAAGGTGGTGAGCGGCGTCTGCTCCGAGGGCTTGAGCACCACCGAGTTCCCCGTGGCCAGGGCCGGGGCCAGGCCCTTGGAACCGATCATGAGGGGGTGGTTGAAGGAGGAGAGGATGGCCACCACGCCGAGGGGGAACCGCGTGGTGTACGAGTGGTACGGCCCGCCGAGGGGGATCACGTCGCTGCGATCGGCCAGCAGCAGGGCGGCGTTGTAGCGGTACCACTCGGGCACCCGGGACACCTGGGCCCGGGTCTCCCGGATCGGGCGGCCGTTGTTCACGCTCTCGAGGGCGTAGAGGTCCTCGAGGCAGCGCTCGATCCCGTCGGCGAAGCGGTTCATGATCTTCGCCCGCTCGGCCGGTGGCATCTCCCGCCACACGCCGTCGTCGAAGGCCTTCTTGGCCGCCGCCACCGCGGTGTCGACGTCCTCCCGCTCGGCGCAGGCCACCTCGCCGATCGGCTGGCCGGTCGCCGGACTGAGGACCTGGAGGGTGCCACCGGCCGCCGCCGGCACCTCCCGGCCGCCGACGAGCATGCCGCGCCGGAGCAGCTCCGGGCTCTCCACAGCGGTCACCACGTACCTCCCACTCGTAGGACGACATCGGGCAGGATGGCGTCCGGCGGGTCGCCGGCTGCGTCGCGCACCGTCCGCCCCACAGTGCGCCAGCGGGCGCCCCTTGTCCGCCGCCGACACTATCGCCCCTGTGCCGGCATTTGTAGGCCGAAACCGACGAGATCGGGCGGACGAGACTGGGTCGGGGCCGGGAGGTGGGATCGACGGACGGGATCGGGGTAGAGGCCGTCCATGGACTTCGGCGTCGAGGACCGTACGCAGGGCGAGATGCCCGACGACTACGCACCCCACTTCGAGGGGACGGCGCGCTTCCAGTTCTTCGAGAGCCCGTTCGAGCCAGGCCCGGCGGTCTTTGCCGTCCACTTCGGGGCGGGAGCCAGGACCATGCCGCACATCCACCACTCGGGCCAGGTGCTCTACGTGACCCACGGCGAGGGAATCGTAGCCGACCGGGGGGGACGGCACGCCGTGCGCCCCGGTGACGTGATCACCGTCGAGCGCGACGAGTGGCACTGGCACGGCGGGACCGCCGAGACGTCGATGAGCCACCTGACGGTCCAGATACCCGGCTCGCGCGATGTCGAGTGGGACGTGGACGAAGGCGACTGGGCCGAGGGCTACGGCTGAGGCTGGGCGGAGCCTTCGCCGCCCCAGCTCGGCGCCAGGGTCATGGGACCGGCACCCGGCACCGCGGGCGTGCCGGTCCCTCAGCCCGAACCGAGGAACGGGGAGTGGAACGAATAGACGCCACCGTCGCGGGCGACCAGCCAGTAACCCCGATCGTCTCGGGCGTCGGGGTCATCCCGTGGCGAGGCAGATTGAGAGGCCCGCCACCCATCGAGCCGTTGAACGGCGCACCGATCGGCGCGCTGACTCCTGCTGATCGGACCGCTAGGACAGCGACGCCGGGTCGAGGGCGACGCCGGGGGCGGGGCCGGGCGTCCACGCGCCACCGGGCCGCCGCCAATTGGCC
>JBOGGF010000105.1:0-3277 GCA_050743965.1 Acidimicrobiales bacterium | reverse complement strand
CGGGGTGCAAGCTGGCGGTCCGTAGCATGAAGCGAATCCTGCAGCGTCGCAGTGCCGGCCCGGCAACGGGCCACAAGAGGGTGCCGAACCTCTCGCGAAATGGTGAAGGCCATGGAAGACGCCTCTGTTCCTGGAGCAGGCGTCGAGGAACCCTCCGGCGTAAGGGGAGCGGAACGTCAGCACGGTTGAGTTCGGGACTGGGGAGAGCCTCCTCGGCCCGGGGCCTGATGCGGGCCTCGGAAGCAGTGCCTGCCTATAACCGGCGAACCCGGGAAGTGGCAAGCGGCCGAGAGGCAGTCGGAGGGGGTCGTAGTAGTGGTGACGGCCGGGACAACACAACCCGGTCTGAGCGAAGGGCCCCTACTTCGTCAGTGCTTGGCATGGAGGTACGATGTCGCGGATCGCTGAAATTGTAGGTCGACGATCACCGAAGATGTCGGTGCGTCCGAGTGCCGTGGATGGCTGGACCGATAGTAGGTCAGCTCGTGGCGATCACCCCCTCTCCGACGAGCTCGGCGACTGCCACGGGATCGTCGCAGCTTGGACATGAGCCCCCGATGCCCACCTTGCGCATGAAGGTCGAGCAGTTCGCGCAGTACTGGTCACCGAGGGATCTGGCCCCGCAGGCGTCGCACTCGTAGACGGTGATCGGCCGGCGGGGCTGAGACTTGGGCACGACGAGCGGCGCCGGTCGTTGCTCTCGGCGTCGTCGATAGGCAGCGGACCGGCACGCGTCCGAGCAGAACTTCTGGCGGCCGGTGGGCACGAAGGCGTCCTGGCAGACCGGGCAGATCATCGTGACGCCATCGTGACGCCATCGTGACGCGACGGGGATTGTGGTTCGCTGGTTGTCTCGACGACGTTCATCCTCCGCCCACTGCCTGCCGGGTCGCCTCGGCCCGGGCCCGGTGCGAGCGCATCCTGTAGGAGTCGCCCTCGATGTTGATCACGACGCTGCGGTGCAGGAGACGATCCAGCAGAGCACCTGCGACCATCTGGTCGTCGCCCAGGACCCGGCCCCAGCTGGCGATCCCCAAATTGGTCGTCAAACAGACGCTGCCCTTCAGGTATCTCTGGGAGACAACCTGGAAGAGGGCGGCTGCAGCCTCTTGGGGAAGCGGGAGGTAGCCCACCTCGTCGATGATGAGGAGCCTCGGGTTGGCGTAGAAGCGCATGGTCGTCGCCCACCGCCCCTCGAGCGCCGCTCGATGACAGCGTGCGGCGAGATCGGCCGCCGTCGTGTAGTGCACCCGCATCCCCGCCGCGACCGCCGCATGGCCGAGGCTGACCGCGAGCATCGTCTTTCCGACCCCGGGCGGTCCGATGAACAACACGTTGGTCGCGTCCTCCAAGAAGCGCAGCGTGCCGAGCTCTCTCACGAGCTTCTCGTCGAGCGAGGGCTGGGCCGTAAAGTCGAAGTCCGCCAGGGTGAACGGCGAAGGGAGCGAGGCGAAGCGCTCGAGGGTCACCCGCCTGCGCTCTTCGACCGCGTCCACCTCGACGGAGAGCAGCTTCTCCAAGACGACCTGGGTGGAGCACTTGGTCCTCATCGCCTCGTCGAGCAGTCCCGGCAGCGCCTCGGCGGCCGCCCCCATGCGCAAGAACGCGAGGTGGGCGCGGAGCTTTTGGTAGTCGGAGCGCTCGGTCATGCCGATACCTCCTTCGCGCCTGCGAGGCGGACGATCTCGGCCATGGCCTCGAGGTCGACGGTCGGCTCCTTGCCCGCTTGGCCCAAGAGCTTGGCCCGCTCGGCGAGGGCCGCCGCCCCCGGGGGCCGGTTCTCCTTGCGATCGCAGGGCCGTGCGGTGGTGAACTGGGAGAGCACCGCCTTTTCGAGCGCGTCTCGATGGGCGGGGGTGCGCACCATCGCACCCGCCCCCCGTGGCGCCAGCTGGTGGGTGACGAGGAGGACGCCTGCGGGTGAGACGACGTCGAGGGTCGTCGTTCCGAGACGCTGGCGCAGCGTCATCGTCGCGCCAAAGAGCCCGGGCGGCACCGAGTAGCGGTTCCCCCTGAACGCGACGCTCGCCTGGTGATCGACCGGTGCCTCGTCGCAGATCGTCGCCGGGTAGGACGCGGCCGGCAGCGCCAACAGCGGCTCTTTCTCGGCGAGCTCGCCGACGGTCGGCCATCTCGGCCGGGTCCCGTCGGTGGGCGGCTCTGTGACGCCCCTCGGGCTGCGCAGCCGGGCGTCCCCGGTCGTCGACCAGAACCGGTCCAAGGACACCTGGGCCGCCTCTTCGGTCTCCGCAGACAGCGTCCGCCACCACCGCCCGGTCGCAAAGCGCACCCCGGCCTCGACCGATCCCTTGCGGTTGCCCCGCCGGGGCGGACACGGGACGACGATGGCGCCATAGAACTTCGCCACCGGGGAAAAGCTCGCCTGCACATCCGCGGTGCCCGGAACGATCACCGTCGCCATGCGGTCGACGCGCCAGTGCCGTGGCGTGCCGCCCAAGCGGCGCAGCACGCCGTCCATCGCCTCGATGAGGTGGGCCTGGTCCATGGCAGAGGCGATCACCCCGCGCGAGCGCCCGGAGTGCGGCAACGTGCCGAGCAGCACGTAGCCGACGCCGCCCCATGGCGAGCGGCGCCGCTCG
Source organism: Acidimicrobiales bacterium (assembly GCA_050743965.1). Lineage (GTDB taxonomy): Bacteria > Actinomycetota > Acidimicrobiia > Acidimicrobiales > RAAP-2 > DAHUZJ01. The sequence goes on along the minus strand of JBOGGF010000105.1, from coordinate 677 downwards.
AACCAGTCCCACTGGACTTCCTCGCCCGCGGGATGCGGGATCTCGATCGTGTCCCGGCCGGTCACACCCGCACAGGCCTCGCAGTGCGGACGGAGCCCCGCCGCCCGCACCTGTCGCACGAAGCTCGGGTAGCTCAGCGGGTAGCCGAGCTCTTTCACCTCGTCGAAGAGCGCGGACGCCCACACGTGCGCGTCGTCGGCGAAGCGCGCCGCCAGATACGGAACGAACTGCTCGAGCGGATCGGGCTCGGTGCGCCGCCGGACGCCGGGTTGGCGTCCGGCGAGGTACGCCTTGACCGTGCGCCAATCGCAGTCGATGTGACGGCCGATCGCGGCATACGACCAGCCCCTCTTCTTGAGTGCATGTACTTCCACGTCTTCTCCCTGAGTAAGCATGAGCCTGGGGCTCCTCTCGGCTGAACGGCTTCGACACCGCCAGCTGAGTGGGAGCCCCCGCCCGGTTGGTGGACCCTCTGGCTGATCCACCCAGGACACTCAGGGACCGACAATTTCAGTGATCGACTTCCTACATCGTTACGTGATCCTCAACATTCTCTTCGCTCGCACCCCGTGCGAGCGGTGCGAGATTGAAGAGGGCTTTGGGCGTGGCGGGACAGTACAGGGTGCCGTCGAAGCAGATCGCGCCCTGGTGGGTGCCCTGGGTGCCCCGGTCGTGGG
>JBOGGF010000104.1:0-5555 GCA_050743965.1 Acidimicrobiales bacterium | reverse complement strand
CAGGGCGGCGGCGATGAGCAGGGCGATGTCGAGGCCGGAGCCGAAGGCGTGCTCGGCCGCGGCGATCACCTCGTGGACGAGGTGCGGATGGGCCTTGGCCGCTCCGGTGGCTGTGGAGGAGACGCCGCCGTGCAGGACGGCCTTGATGACGAGAGACTCGAAATTGGACGGGATCCCGAGATGGTGGAGCCGGCTGGCCAGCCGGCTCGAGATCTGGCCGTTTACGATGGCCCCGAGGATCGCCACGCTGAAGAGGCCTCCGATCTCCCGCGACGTGTTGACCGTCGAGGCCGCCATTCCCGACCGCTCGGCCGGCACCCGGGAGAGGACGGCAGCGGTCATGGTGACGAGCGTCATGCCGAACCCGAGCCCCACGACGGCCAGGGTCCACGCCAGCTCGGCCGCGGTGACCGTGGGCGACAGCACCTGCTCGACGGCGATCAGTCCACCGCCGGCGAGCAGGCAGCCGGCAGCCGTCGGCCACCGGGGGCCCCACCGGGACACCCACCAGCCGGTGCACCCGGCGGCGACCAGGATGCCCACCGCCATGGCGAGGAAGTCGAGCGCGATCCGGTAGCCGGAGAAGCCGGCGATGAGCTGGAGGTAGAGGATGGTGAAGAAGAAGACGGCGAACACGCCGAAGTTGGTGGTGAAGGCGACGACGTTGGCGCCGGTGAAGGTCCGGTCCTTGAAGAATTCGACCTTGAGGACGGGGTCGTGCACCCTCCGCTCGACCACGACGAAGCAGCCGGTCGCCACGACGGCCGCCCCGAAGAGGGTGTCGATCCACCACGTGCCGTAACCGGCGGACTCACCCTGGATGACGGCAACGGTCGCGGCCGCCAGGGCGCACGTTCCCAGTGCCAGGCCCCAGATGTCGACCCGCCGGCCTCCGGGGTCGGCGTTCTCGGGCAGCACCTTGGCACCGAAGACGAGCACCGCCAGCCCGAATGCGACGTTGAAGGCGAAGACCTCCCGCCAGGTGCTGAGGCCGACGATGGCACCACCGATGATGGGTCCGAAGGCGAGAGCGGCGCCCGACACCGCCGCCCATGCGCCGAGCGCCCTGGCCCGGGGCCCGCGGTCGGGATAGACGTGGCGGATCATCGACAGGGTCCCGGGCTCGGAAGCCGCCGCACCGATTCCCATGACCACCCGCCCGGCGATCAGGACGTTGGTGTCCGGGGCCAGCAGTGCGACCGAGGAACCGACGCAGAAGAGGGCGACACCGCCCAGCATGATCCGCTTGCGCCCGAAGAGGTCGCCGAGGGTGCCGCCGGTCAGCATCAGCACGGCGAAGGTGAGCATGAAGCCGTCGATGACCCACTGGAGACCGGCGACCCCGGGGCTGAGCGTTGTCTGGATGCTCGCCAGGGTGGCGCTGATGATGGTGTTGTCGAGGAACGTCAGGAAGAGGACGGCGCAGATGACCGCCAGGCGGCGGCTCGACCGGCCGCCGTCACCGGGCGCGACGGGGGCGGGAGTCCCACCGCCGGCGGGCGCCCGCATCCGGACTCCGCCGCGGCTCACGACGACCCCCCGGTGGCGGCGCCTGCAGCCACGCCGGAACACGCCGAGGGGTGCTTCCCCTCGATCCCGACGAGATGGCAGAAGGTCGCGTCACCGACCTTCCACCGGCCGCCGCGGCGCCGTGCCGTCCCGTGCTGGTGGGGGAGCGCGGGTGTGCCGTCGACGTCGATGATGTAGCCGACGTCGGCCGTCCCGCCCGGGTGCACCGCCACGGTCTGCACCGTCGCGCCGGACTTGCGGGCGATGCTCGAGGTGGACAGCGCGTGGAGTGCCGAGGAGAACCGGGCTCCGTGCACCAGCAGCCGCTCTCGTGTGGCCAGAGGCGTCGACCCTGTGAAGAAGCTGGTCCACGCCCGGCGGACGGCGCCGCGTGCACCGGCGCCGGCCGCCGGCTGGGTCGTGCTGCTCGGGGATCCCCCGCCCGGTGCGGTGGACGTCGACGGCGCCGTCGGTCTCGACCCCGACGAGGTCCCCGACGGCGGACCGGCCATGGCCGGTGGCGAGGACTGGGCCGAGGACTGGGCTGGGGCGGACTGGGGCTGGACGACGAACCAGGCGACGGCCGTGCCGCCGGCGATCAGGACGACCACGCTGGCGACAAGCAGTGCCGCGCGCCGGCTCGTGCCGGCGCCGGGGCTCACGGGCGGGATCGCCGCCCGTCTGGCACCATGATCCGGGCCGCGGCGGCCCCTTCGTGTGCTCGAGTGGACATGCCGGTGCAATACCCGGTAATGCCCGTCCTAACGACATCGGCCGACGGTTCCCGACCACCGTCGGTGCCTCACGGCGGCCGGCGGCGCGACGGCCGAGCGTCCGTAGGCAAGTAGACCGGAGGTTCATGCGACTGCTCGACCCTGTCCTGAACGACCTCACGCCGCGCCATCTCGAGATCTTCTGGCGCTACCAGGTGGTGCGCACGGGGGTCGACTTCGGTGCGGCGTGCTGCTTCGTGGTCGGGAGCGGGTTCTTCTTCTTCTCGTCGCTGTCGATCCCCGCCGACTGGCTGTTCCTCGTCGGGTCGGTCCTCTTCGCGGTCAAGCCGACGATCGACATGGTGCGTTCCGCCCACCTGCGCAAGCTCCCCGCCGACGAGCAGTCCGGTGCATCCGTTGGCGGCCACGCCCGGGGCCGGCCGAACGTGCCGGCGCAGTCGGGCTGACGCCCGGTCCGGGGCCGGTGCCGCGCCCGGCCTGATCAGCGCAGCGGAACGACGGGCCGACCCTTGACCACGTCGGTGCTGACCGAGCCCAGCTCGGCGATGGTGAGCTCCACGTGGTCGCCGGGCACCAGCCACGGGTAGGCGTCGTTGCCATGGACGCGCGACAGCTCGAGGATGCACCCGGTCCCGACGGTGCCGCTGCCGAGGACATCCCCCGGCCTGACCTCGGTGCCGCGGGAGGCGTAGGCGACGAGCTCGCCGAACGTCCAGTAGATGGTGGACATGTTGCCGCGGCTGAACTGGCGGCCGTTGACCCACGCCTGCATCTCGAGGTCGTAGGCGTTCCCGGCCCGGCGGGGCGCCAGCTCGTCCGGGGTGACCAGCCACGGCCCGAGGCTGGTGGCCGTGTCCTTCGCCTTGGCGGGGCCGAGGTTGCCCCGCATCTCGCGGGCCTGGAGATCCCGCGCGCTCCAGTCGCACAGGACGAGGTAGCCGGCAATGTACGACTCGCCTTCGGAGGGGTCGATGTCGGCGCCGCGGCGGCCGATGACCGCACCCACCTCGAGCTCGTAGTCGAACGACGACGAGCCGGGTGCCACTGGCACGTCGTCGTGCGGGCCCTGCACCGCGGCTGGGTTGGTGAAGTAGAAGATGGGCTGCTCGTACCAGACGGGCTCGACGTCGTGGCCGAGGGCGGCGCTGGACGTCGTCACATGCTCCTCGAAGGCGAAGAAGTCCCGGATCGACGGCGGCACCGGGATGGGCGCCCGCAGCCGTGCCTCGGCCAAGGGCACCACCTCCCACGGGTCGGCGACGGCACGTTCGGCCGCCGCGGTCAGGACCGAGCCGTCGTCACCGAGCAGGTCCAGCAGGCGGCCCGGCCCCCGGAGGCCCAACAGCTCGTCGTCGCGAGCGAGCGCCACGTGCTCGGTGCCGTCGGTGGGGGAGAGGTAGGTCGACCAGCGCAAGATGGCTCCTTTCGTCGAGTCGTCGAGTGGTTGGGCACAGTGCCTCAGGCACGGCAGGTCAGCGGGTGGCCCCCGTTGTAGTCGACCATGTCGGCGAGTGCCTGCACGACGTCGATGGAGCCGCCGGGCGGCGTTCCGGTGAGCTCCGCGTACGCCCGGTGGAGGTTGCCGACGATCCGCTCGGCGTCCGACAGCTCGGCGAACTGCCCGAGATCGGTCTCCCGCGCGGCGTCGAGTGGTGAGAGGCCGGCGGCAAGCCCGGCCTCCGCCGTCGCCTGGACGAAGTGCAGGTAGGCGAGCACGTCGTCGATCAGCTCGGGACCGCTGACCGGGCCGTGGCCGGGGACGATCGTCGCGGCCCCCAGCGGGCGGACGACGGTCTCGAGGACCTCGATCGAGCCGGCGGCCGAACCCATGAGCACGAACGGCGTCCCCCGGTTGAAGAGCAGGTCCCCACACAGGAGCACGGAGCGGTCGGGGATCCACACGATCGAGTCGTTGGTGGTGTGCGCCGGACGGCCGACGTGGCGCACCTCGCACGCCAGGTCGTCGACCCACAGAGTCATGGCATCCCGGAAGGTCAGGAACGGCGGCTCGAGATCCAGCCCGCCCCATGTCACCTCGCCCCACGGGCCCACCGCCGGCGGCAGGCCAGCCTGGAGCAGCTCCTCGCGGCAGCGCTCGTGGGCGACGACCGTGGCCGTCGCGAACAGGTAGTTGCCGTGGGTGTGGTCACCATGGTGGTGCGTGTTGAGGAGCGTGCGGACGGGGCGGTCAGTGATCCTGGCGATGGCGGTGAGGTAGTCGCGGGTGCGGCGCTCGGTGGAGCAGGCGTCGACGCTGACGACGCCCCTGCGGCCGACGAGGAAGGCGGTGTTGTTGATGAACCACGTCCCGTCCGGCTGGATGTAGGCGAAGATGCCGTCGCTCACCTCTTCTACCGCCGGCGGCGCCAGGTCCGGCAGGTCGAGATCGGGCGCGCTCACCGCCGCGGCCGTCCGCTCGATCGCCGATGCTGGCGCCAGATGCGCATGGGCCCCCTCTTCTGCCGGTCCGGTGGAACGAGGTCCCGAGCGATGCTACCCACGCGTCCCGCTCAGGCGCCGCCGCCGGCCGCCGCCCCTCCTCCCACCAGCTCGAAGGCTTCCCACATGGCGGCGTAGTGCCCGCCGAGGGCGAGCAGCTCGTCGTGGCTCCCGACCTCGGCGACGGCCCCCCGGTGGAGCACGACGATGCGGTCGGCGGTGCGGGCCGTCTGGAGCCGGTGGGCGATCACCACGGTCGTGCGTCCCGTGGCGACCTGGTGGATGGCTGCCGCCACCCGCGCTTCGGTCGGCAGGTCGAGGTTGGACGTCGCCTCGTCGAGGAGGAGCACCGCGGGCTGCACCAGCTCGGCCCGGGCAAGGGCGATCAGCTGGCGCTGGCCGGCTGACAGCGAACGGCCCCGCTCGGACAGCTGGTGGAGGTAGCCGCCGGGGAGCTGCGCGATGAGCTCGTGGGCGCCCACCGCCCGGGCAGCCCGCTCGACCTCGGCGTCGTCGGCGTCGGGGCGACCGTAGGCGATGTTGTCGCGCACCGACCCGGAGAAGAGGAAGGCCTCCTGCGGCACGTACCCGAGCTGCCGGCGGTAGTCCGGCAGCTCGAGGGCTCGCAGGTCGTGACCGTCCACCAGCACGCGGCCACCCTCCGGGTCGTAGAAGCGGGCGATGAGCTTCATCACCGTCGACTTGCCCGCGCCCGTCTCGCCGACCAGCGCCACCGTCTCGCCGGCTCGGATCCCGAGGTCGACGCCGCGCAGCGCCTCTGGCGGCTTCTTCTGGCCGGCGCCGGCCGACAGGACCGGGTGCGGGTCGCCGGGTCCGCGGGGGGCCGCCTCGGCGCCTCCGGGGCGACGACGC
>JBOGGF010000103.1:0-10521 GCA_050743965.1 Acidimicrobiales bacterium | reverse complement strand
CCCTCGAAGCGAGCGCTGCCGAAGGCGAACACGCCGCCGTCGGCGCCGGCCAGCCAGTAGCCCAGCCCTGTCGAGACCGGGGCGATACCGACCACGTCGTGGACGGTCACCCCGTCGCCCGGCAGCGACCCCTCGAAGTGGGCCGAGCCGAAGGCGAACACCCCGCCGTCGGCCCCCACGAGCCAGTAGCCCTTCCCGTCGGGCGTGGTGGCGATCCCGACGATGTCGGTGGTGTGCACGCCGAGCCCACCGAGCCCACCGAGCGACCCGGCGAAGCGTGCCGAGCCGTAGGCAAATACCCCGCCATCGCGCCCGGCCAGCCAGTAGCCACCGCCTGTCGGCGCCGTCGCCATGCCGACCACCGGGGCCGAGAGCGCCATCCCCGCCAGCGAGCCGAACGTGCCGTCGTCTGCGAAGGCAGCGACGACGCCGCTCGCAGTGGCCACCGTGTAGCCGGTGGTCGGTGTCGCCATCGCCACCCCGGTCTCCGTCGCGACGAGCACCACGGCGTTGGACGGAGCCGAGGCCGCGCTCGTCCCCTCGGCGTTGTCCGCCACGACGGTGAAGGTGTAGCTGTGCCCGGCGACGAGCCCCTGGACCGTGACCGGTGACGGCACTGCCGGCGCGACGGCCAGCGGGGCCCGCGCCGTGCCGATCGTGAGGTCGAACGGGATGACCGAGTAGCCCGTCAGCGGGCTGGCGCCCACTGTGGCGGGCGCTGTCCAGTCGACCCGGGCCACGCCCACCCCCGACGGGGCAGGGGTCGCGACCACGGCGGTCGGGGGACCGGGGACCGATCCAGTCACTGCGGCCGTGGCCCCTGCCGTGGCCGTGGCCCCTGCCGTGGCGGTGCCGCCGAGCATCGCCGTCGCGAGCACCACCCCACCGGCCGCCAACCGCCACGCGCGCCACCGGCACAATTGCCGAACGAGCCCGCCGCCCATCGTCCCTCCTCTGTCGGCGGTGGCCCGTCCGTGCCGGAGTGCAGGGTCGAGGTCACCGAGGACTGCAACCGCGCGCCAGGAGGACCATCCGCCGTCTCTACCGCCGCCGCCAGCCGTTCTACCTCGTCTCGGCCCCCGAGCGGCGGATACCGGCGACGCCACGGACCCGGCTCGCTCCGGGCCGCCGGTCGGGCCGCACCGGGTGATCCTCGTCGACACCTCGGCCTGGATCGAGTCCCTCCGGGACACCGGGGGCGCGGTCTGCGCCCGGGTCGACGCGCTGTTGGACGACGAGATCGCGACCTGCCACCCGGTCCGGATGGAGCTGCTCGCCGGGGTGCTCCACGCCGACGGCGACTTCGACCGACTGGCGCAGCACACGGCGCTCGAGATCGAGCGCGCCTGACGCCGCATCCGCCACCCGCACCCGCCACCGGCACCCGCCACCGGTCCCTCGCCATCGACCCCGCCGTCGTGGCGGCACCTCAGCGGCTGGGGAGGCGCGACCCCGTCGGGAAGTTGCCGTAGAGGCCCTCGTCCTCCCCGTCCGGCCCGTAGGTGAGCGCCTGGACGAGCAGGTCGCCGCCGACGAAGGCGCCCTTCCACGAGGCGCCGAGCCCGCCGAAGACCTCCTCGCGGTCGCCGCGGCTCCGGGGCTTGTTGATCCCGACCTTGAACGCCTGGACCTCCTCGGCCAGCTGGAGGCCGAGGTCGGGGTCGTCGGTGGCGATGCTGGCCACGAGGGACCCATTGGACGCGTTCATCGCCGCCAGGAGCTCCGACTGGGTGTCGACCACGACGACCGAGTCGAGCGGGCCGAAGGGCTCGGCGTGGTGCAGCGACCAGGACGCCGGCGGCTGGAGGACGCAGGCGGGGGCGACGTAGGCCGAGGTGTCCTGGACGTCGAGGAAGTCGCCGTCGCCCACCGAGCCGCGGTAGAGGGGGATCCCCCCGCCGCGGACGGCCTCGTCGAACTGGGCCGAGAGGTCGGCCGCCTTGTTGGCGTGGATCACCGGGCCGAAGTCGAGCTCGGGCAGCGGGTCGTCGGGGTGCTCGACCGCCAGCGGATGCCCGAAGCGGATGGCGTTGAGCACAGGCAGGTAGACGTCGAGGAAGGCGGGGAACAGCCGGCGCTGGACGACGTAGCGGGGGTAGGCGGTGCAGCGCTGCTTGGCGTACTCGAACCCCTTGCGGACGTGCTGGGCCAGGAGGTGCCACTGGGAGAACTCCCAGATGCCCCAGGCGTTCAGCCCCTCCTGCTCGAGCATGTGGCGCCGGCGGGTGTCGGCCAGCGAGACGGCGGCCCGCCGCCCGTTCGCCCGGCCACCGACGAACATGAGCGCCCCGATGCCGTCGGCCCGGATGAGCACGTCGCCGAGGTGCGAGCCCATGCCCGAGACCAGGGTGACGGGCAGGCCGGCCCGGCGCATCAGGGCGTGGGCGAGGGTGAGGGTGTGGAAGCCGCCCTGGCTCGGGGTCTTGGCCACCACGGCGTTCCCGGCGAGCGCCTGGACGAGCTCGGCGTGGACCTGGACGCTCATCGGGTAGTTCCAGCTGGCGATGTTGGACACCGGCCCGGGGAGCGGCTGGCGCTCGCTCCCGTCGGCGGCCTGCAGCTGGCGCTCGATCTGGCCCAGGTACCACCGGACGCCGTCGATGCACCGGTCGACGTCGGCGCAGGCGAGCCGCCACGGCTTGCCGATCTCCCACACGAGCAGCAGCGCCAGCAGGTCCCGGTGCTCGCTCAGGGCATCGGTGGCCTCGGCCACCCGGGCCCGACGCTCGTCGAGGTCGACCTTCGACCAGATCTCGTGCTCACCGCAGGCGAAGTCGACGGCGGCGGCCGCCTCGTTCCGGTCGACCAGGGGCGGGCCGGGGATCGGCGTGCCGTCCACGGCGTTCACGTGGTCCCCGGGGATGCCGACCCGCCGCCACTCGCCCCGGGTCAGGTTGAGCAGCCGGTCGGAGTCGAAGGCTTCGGGAGCGGCCCGGGTGCACCGGCCATACGCCTCCCACCAGGAGGTGCCGGGCTTGAGGTGGAGCGCCATCGGTCCATACTGCCCGAGCGGACCTCGCCGCGGAAGGGCGCCGGGGCGGTCGGCCCCCGGTCAGGCGTGGGCGTGGAGCACGGCCCGGTAGTGCTGGGTCGGCGCCGACGGCGGGGGCGGCTCGGGCGGCGGCTGCCCGCCGTTGCGCCAGCGCCGCAGGAGCGCTCTGCCGACGGCCTCGAGGTTGGCGCCGAGGCCCGCCGGCACCGTCGCCGGGTCCGGCTCGGGCGGCGGCGGCGGGCCCTGCAGCACGGTGGTCGAGGCGAAGCCGGCAGCCCGGCACATCGCCCGGAGGGACGACAGGTCGGGGACCCACCAGTTCCCGAAGTCGCCGTTCACCTCGTTGCCCGCCCGGAACTGGGACAGCGGGAGGCCCTCCAGGTGCTGGAGGTGGATGGCCTCGGTCTCGACCACCGCCACCTCGTCGGTGACGGTCCGCACCCGCTCGAGGCAGGTGAGGGGCTCCTTCATGTGGTAGAGGACGCCGCAGTAGACCACGACGTCGAACGTGCCGAGCTCGGCCACTTCGATCTCGGTGAAGTCCGCCACCACCGACTCGACCTTGCTGTCGAGGAGCTCGTGGGCGAGGTCGAAGCCGCGCTTGCCCGGGAGGTCCGGCCGCCAGAACTGGGTCACGTCGCGCCGATGGTCCGGGAGCCGCCCCGCCTGGGCGCACTCCACCCAGTAGGCGTTGCGGGCAGGGATGTCGACGCCCCAGGCGTAGTGGTCGATCGCCACGACCCGGGAGGCGCCCCGTCGCTCGGCTAGGTAGGAGTAGTAGCCGTCCCAGGCGCCGATGTCGAGCACCGACTTCCCCCGGAAGTCGGGCAGCAAGGCGTCCGGGAGCGTCGCCTCGCTGATCCCCTTGGTGACGACGCCGTGGCCCACGTCGATGGAGTGGAACCACAGGAGCGAGTCGACCCTGCGGCGGACGTCCCCGACGCCCTCGCCGTCCCCGGCGCCCTCCCCCGGGCCCCTCACCGTGCTCACGTGGCTGCTCCCGTCATCTCGCGGACGTTTGCTCCCGACGGTACCGCTCGCGCGCCGGGGCCTCGGCGCTCCCGGCCGGTTGCGTGCACGCGCCAGGTGGGGCCGTGTGCCGCGCGGGACCTGCCCCGTAGGGTGGCCGGGACAGCTCGGAAATGGCTGGGAAAGGTGGGACCCCCATGGACCTCGGCGTGCACGTGTCGGACTTCACCTGGCCCGGCGGACCGGCGACGATGCGAGACGATCTGGCCCGGGTGGCGGTGGCGGCCGAGGAGCAGGGCTTCTCCAACCTCAGCGTCATGGACCATGTCTGGCAGATCGGCATGATCGGACCGCCCGAGCACGACATGCTCGAGGCCTACACGACGCTCGGGTTCGTCGCCGGCCGCACCTCCCGCCTCCGGTTGCTCGCCTGGGTGACCGCCGTCGTCTACCGGGAGCCCGGGCTCCTGGCCAAGGCGGTCAGCACCCTCGACGTCCTGTCGGGCGGCCGGGCCTGGCTCGGGATCGGGGCGGCGTGGAACGAGGAGGAGGCCCGGGGCCTCGGCCTGCCGTTCCCACCGCTGGCCGAGCGGTTCGAGCGCCTGGAGGAGGCCCTGCAGATCTGCCTCCAGATGTGGAGCGACGACGACGGTCCCTTCGAGGGCCGGCATTACCGGCTGGAGCGGACGCTCAACGTCCCCCAGCCGCTCAGCCGCCCGCACCCGCCGATCCTCATCGGTGGCGGCGGCGAGCACAAGACGCTGCGCCTGGTGGCCAATTACGCCCAGGCCTGCAACCTCTTCCCCGGTCCCGAGCTCGAGCACAAGCTCGACGTCCTGCGCCGGCACTGCGACGAGGTCGGCCGGGACTACGAAGAGATCGAGAAGACCGTCATCGGCCCACTCGACCCCGGCCCCGACGGGAAGCAGGCCAGCGAGCTGGTGGAGGCGCTTCGCCGGCTCGCCGCGCTCGGAGTGAGCCACTACCACGGCTCGGTGCCCGACGTCGCCTCGATCCGGCCCCTCGAGCTCCTGGGCGAGCGGGTGGTGCCGGAGATCGCCAGCTTCTGATCCTGACCGCGGGCGCCGGTCCGCCAGCGCGTCAGCCCGAGTACATCTGGAGCCGGATGTTCCGCCCCGCCTTCATGTGATGAGCGGCGAGCTCACCGGCCAGGTCGGGCTGCTGGTCGTCGATCGCCGCTATGAGCTCTTCGTGGTCCAGTAGCACCTGCTCCCACCGTCCGGGGAACCCCAGCGGTGACTCGGGATGCCGGTGCAGCTGGTCGTTGATTCGCTCGAGGAGGTCGATAAGCGTCCGGTTATGACCGGCGATCCAGATCTGGCGGTGAAATGCCCGGTTGACTGTCGCACGGGCCGCCCGGTCGTCCGTCTCGAGCTCCTGCATGTCCCGGTGGACCCGCGCCAGTCGGGCGAGATCGAATTCGGTCCGTCGGGCCGCAGCGGAGCGAGCGGCCAGCTCCTCTAGCGGGATCCGCACTTCATAGATCTCGAGGATCTCCTCCGGGCTCTGCTTCCGGACAGCGAGCCCCCGCCCGTTGCGCTCGACCAGACCGTTCTGACGCAGCTGCGAGAGGGCCTCACGGATCGGCGTCCGAGAAACGCCGTAGTGGTCGGCCAACGCCGTCTCGACGAGCGCGGAGCCCGGCGGTCGCTCGCCCGACAGGATGTCCCGACGCAGCTGATCGTAGACCGACGTGGGCATGTTCTTCGAACTATCGCGCGACATGCTCCGTCACCGAGTCCAATCGGGGCGCTTCGCTCCAGTAGGCGTCACCGGTACCGGGAGCCGGGCCTGCGAGAGCATGAAGTATAACCCGACGATCCGGTCTGGCGGTCCGGCGACTCGCAGTCGAGCGACAAGACGATCCCGGGGACCCTTGACGACGAGAAGGGCTCCGCCGTAATGTATGTATGCAACCGTATGCACTCGTGTACTGTTGCATACTGCGCACCGCACCGTCGTCGTCCCGCCGGCGGTGAGAAGGGGGGGAAGATGCTTCGTCATCTCGCGCGCAACTACGGGCCCGCACCAACTCGTCGCCTCGGGCGGTCGGCGTACGTCACGGCGGCGGCGTGCGTCACCACGGCGGCGGTCGCGCTCGGCTTGGTCGGATGCGGTGGTGGCGCACCGGCGGCAGGGGCCGCCGGCGGGAAGGCCTTGAGCCCGATCACCGTCGGCACGAGCCTGTCGTTGTCCGGCGACTTCGCCACAGACGGCAAAGCCTTCGTCCAGGGGTACAAGCTCTGGGCGGCGTACCAGAACGCCCACGGGGGCCTGCTCGGCCACCCGATCAAGCTGCAGATCCTCAACGACAATTCGAGTCCCACGCAGGTCGTCACCAACTACCAGGCCCTGATCACCAAGTTCCGCGACCCGCTGGTCCTCGGCGACTTCTCCACCCTCCTCGCCAGCCCGGCCGAGAGCGTGGCGCACCGGTTCGGCTACGCGCTGATCGACGGAGCGGGTGCCGGGAGCAGCGCCTTCCAGCGCAAGTTCAACGACTACTTCAACACCGGTGCGGTCGTGAGCGCGCAGCTTCTGCCCTTCGCCCACTACCTCGCCGGCCTACCAGCGTCGTCCCGGCCCAAGACGGTGGCCTTTGCCACCGCCGACGACCCGTTCATCCTGCCGATGCTGCCCCCCGCCCAGAAGATCCTGACGGCGGCGGGCATCAAGACCGTGTACTACAAGGTCTTCCCGCTCGAGGCGACCGACTTCACCCCGATCGCCGATGCGGTGATCGCCCAGCACCCGACAGCGGTCATCCTCGGCGACGAGGGCGACTCGACCGATGCCCCCTTCTGGACGGCATTCGAGACGGCGCACTTCAACCCCAAGGTCCTCCTCGCCGTTAATGGGCCGACGACCGGCACAGCGTTCACCAAGGCGGTGGGGACGACAAACGCGAACGGTGTGTTCGCCCCCGGCCAGTGGTACCCGGGCACCACAAACTCGCTCAGCAAGGCCATGCTGAAGGAGTACCTCGCCAAGTACGGAGGCTCCGCCACAAAGGTCAACTCCGACATCGCCCAGGCGTACTCGGCCGGGGAGGTGCTGGCCGCCGCCGTCAAGGGATCGCACAGCCTGAGCAACGCCAAGATCATCTCGTGGCTCCACAAGGGCAAGGTGATCGCCACCGTGCAGGGGCCCGCCAAGTTCAACTCGATCGGCGAGACCTTCGGCGGCACCTTCATCTTCCAGTGGCAGGGAGGGAAGTACATGCAGGTCCTCCCGCCGGGAGCAGGGTCGACGAAGCCCCTCTACCCGAAGTCAAACTGGAAGTAGGGCAGCCCGGTGGGCCTGCTCTGGAACGGCGTCATCGACGGGGTCCTGATGGGAAGCGTCTACGCCCTGATGGCTGCGGGGCTGACGCTCATCTTCGGGGTGATGGACCTCATCAGCGTTGCACAGGGGATCTTCGTCATCCTCGGCGCCTACCTCAGCTATTCGCTCGAGCAGAGTGCGGGCATCGGCCTCTTCTTGGGTCTCTTGATCACGATCCCCGCGCTCTTCGCGGTCGGTGTCGGGGTGGAGTGGGCGTTCATCCGCCGGCTCGGTCCCACCGACCGGGTCCCGATGTCGATCCTCTTGACCTACGCGGTGGCGCTCATCATCGAGGGGATCCTCAACATCGTGTACGGGACCCAGGACACCGAACTGCACGCCTCCTACACCACTTCTAGCGTGACGATCTGGGGTGCCCACGTTCCCGACGTCTACCTGTACGGGTTCGCGCTGGCGGTCGGGATCCTCTCGATCTTCTTCGTGATGCTCTACCGGACCCGGTTCGGGACGAGCATCCGTGCCACGATGCAGGATCGCACGGCGGCGCGGCTGGTCGGCGTGAACGTCGAGCGCGTCTCAACCATCGTCTTCGGCATGGGCACGGCGGCCACGGCTGCCGGGGGCATGATCTACGGGGCGACCACGCCGTTCAACGCCAACAGTGCCGAGGACCTCATCTCCCGGCTGTTGATCGTCGTGGTGCTCGGAGGCCTGGGCAGCATGGCCGGCGCCTTCATCGCCGCGATCCTGATGCTGGTCGTCGAGGACGTCGTGTCGGTGGCGTGGAACCCCGACTGGTCGACGCTCGTCTTCTTCGGTCTCCTCATCGTCGTGCTCTCGGTGCTCCCGACCGGCTTGCTGGGCAAGGCGGCGGTGAGGACCGAATGACCCCGGAGGCGCCAGCTCAACGGACGCCTCGCGCGTGGCCGTGGCGGACCGGGGGCGATATGGCCGTCCGACTTCCCTCCGATCCGGCGACCCCGGCCAAGGTCCGGCTTGCCGGCCGCACGGCCTGTCTCACCGTCGCCGCCTTCGCCGCCATCTACCCCCTGGTGGTGACCAACCCCACCTACACCTCGATCGGAGTGTTCACCCTCATCTTCGCTGCCGCCGCCGCGTCGTGGAATGGGTTCTCGGGCTACTCGGGCTACATCTCGCTGGGCAACGGCATCTTCTACGGGTGCGGCGCCTACACGATGGCGCTCTTGGCCAACGACTTGCACATGGCCGGCGGGGCGGCGGTGTTCGTCCTGGTGCCGCTGGCGGGACTGGTGGGGGCTGCGGTCGCGGTGCCGGTCGGCCTCATCGCGCTGCGGACGCGTCGGCATACGTTCGTGGTGCTGACCATCGGGCTCTTCTTCGCCTTCCAGCTCTCGGCGTTCAACCTCGGGTTCACCCAGGGGACGTCCGGCCTCCAACTGCCGCTGCCGAACTGGTCGGGCAACACGTACAACGACCCCTTCTACTACGTTGCGTACGCCATCGCCCTCGTCGCCGCGATCGGGTTCTGGGGTGTGCGGCGGTCCCGGTTGGGCCTCCAGCTGCTCGCCATCCGCGATGACGAGGACCGAGCGCGCGGCATCGGGGTCCAGGCGCTGCGGGTCAAGCTCCTCGATTTCACCTTCGCCGGGTTCGTCACCGGCATGTGCGGAGCGCTGTTCGCCTTCTTCGTGGGGCAGATCTATCCCCAGTTCGCCTTCGACCCCGTCTTCGACGTCACGGTGGCGCTCATGACGTTCTTCGGCGGCATCGGCACGATCACCGGCCCTTTGCTCGGTGCCCTGGTGCTCGAGCCGGTCGCCCAGTACCTCGCATTGGGCAACGTCGGGGGGAACCAGGGCTACCTCATCGTGTACGGCGCGGTTTTCCTCGCCATCCTGCTGTTCATGCCCCGGGGGATCGTCCCGATGCTTCGGGTGTGGGCAGAGCGGCTGTTCGACCGGACCGCCGAGCGTTCACCCAGTACTGTCCGGGCCCCTGAGCCCACCGCCGAGCTGTGAGCGTGACCGTCCTCCCCCCGCCCGGCGGTCCCGAAGCAGCCGCGCTCCTCAGCGTCCTCGACGTGGAGAAGCGCTTTGGCGGCGTGCGGGCGCTCACTGGGTGCTCGCTCGAGGTCGATCGTCACTCAATCACCGGTCTCATCGGCCCCAACGGCTCGGGGAAGACGACCCTCTTCAACATCATCACCGGCTACCAGCACGCCGACGCCGGCCGGATCGTCCTCGACGGCGCGGAGATCACCGGTCTCCGGCCTGAGAAGGTGTTCGCGGCAGGCCTGGGACGCACCTTCCAGTTGACGAGGGTCTTCAGCCGGATCTCGCTCCTGGAGAACATGCTGGTGGCGTCACAGCGCAGCGGCGCCTGGTTGCGCAGCGTGCTCAGTGCCGAGAGCCAATCCTCCGAGCGCCAGCGTGCGATGGAGCTGCTCGAGTTCGTAGGACTGGCGGCGCTCGCCGACGCGCCGGCCGGCAGCCTCTCGTATGGTCAGAAGAAGCTGCTCGAGCTGGCCTACGTGCTCGTGGCCGATCCCTCGGTCATCCTCCTCGACGAGCCGGCGGGAGGCATCAACCCGACGCTGCTCAACGAGCTCTTCGACCGCATCTGTGTGCTCCGGGACGACGGCAAGACCTTCCTCGTGATCGAGCACAATCTCGGCTTCCTCATGCGGCTCTGCGACCGCGTATGGGTCATGAACCAGGGGGCCATCGTCGTCGGCGGGCTACCGGAGGCCGTCCAATCCGACCCCCGGGTGCTGGACGCCTACCTGGGCACCGCCGAAGACGACGACTTCGAGGACGATTCCATCGACGGCGACCCCGATGCACGGGCCGCGTCCGAAGAGAGGAGATGAATGATGCCGGGTCAGACGCTCGACGGGGTGGTGGGCACCCCTGTGACGCCGTTCACCCCCGCCCTCGAGCTCGACACGGGGGCGCTCGAACGGTTGGTCGACTTCCACGTCACCCACGGCGCGGACGTGCTGGCGCTCCCCATGCACATCGGCGAGTCGCTGAACCTGTCGAGTGAGGAACGCCGCACCGTGGCCGAGGTGGCGGTGAAGACCGTCGGGCGCCGGGTCCCGGTCTTCGTCCACGTAAGCCTGCCGGGCACCGCCCAGGTGATAGACCTCGCCCGCCATGCCGAGTCGGTCGGTGCCGACGGCGTCGTCGTCGTGACGCCCTACCACTGGCGGCCGGGCCCCGAGGCGCTCCTGGAGCATTTCACCGCCGTTGCCGGGGCCCTCGGAATCGACG
>JBOGGF010000102.1:0-2356 GCA_050743965.1 Acidimicrobiales bacterium | reverse complement strand
GCGCCACCATGCCTGAGAAGCTGAAAGTGAAAAGGGGGTGCACGGACGAGACGTCGAAGGTACGCTCTCTCCATTACTGGACACGCCGCACCCGCATTGGACAACGCGACCGTGGTCCACCTCCCGTCGCCGCTGGCGTCGTTGCGCCACGCGTTGCCGGCGTTGGTGGAGGGGGTCCTGGCGCCGTTCGCCGTCTTCTACGTCATCCTCCTGGTGGCCGGCTTCCGCGGCGCCCTGCTGGCCGGGTTGGCGTGGTCCTACCTTGCCCTCTTCCACCGCCTGGTGCGTCACCAGCGGCCGGCCGGCACGGTGGTGATCGGCTGTGTGGTGCTGACCCTGCGGACCGCCGTCTCCTTCGCCACCGGCAGCGCCTTCGTCTACTTCGCCCAGCCGACCCTCGCCACGGGCGCGGTCGCGCTGGCGTTCCTGGTGTCGGCGGCACTCGGTCGTCCGCTCGTCGAGCGCCTCGCCCGTGACTTCTGCCCGCTCGATCCCGAGATGGTCCGCCGACCGGCGATGCGTCGGTTCTTCCTCCAGATCTCGGTCCTGTGGGCGTCGGTCCTCCTGGTCAACACCGGCTTGGTCCTGTGGCTGCTCCTGACCTCGTCGGTGGGGGCGTTCGTCCTCGAACGCACCGCCACCAGCTGGTCGCTGACGGCCCTCGGGATCCTGCTCTCGGTGACGTGGTTCCGGCGGACGATGCGCCGGGACGGCGTCCGGGTGCGGTGGGGGGCGGCGCCCGCGACGACCGGTGAGCCTGCCCGCTGAGCTCCGGGTCTCGCCTTCCCTGGTGATGGCCATGGCGTTCGCCGCCGGGGCCCTGCCGTTCGCCAACGTCGCCGCCGGGCTGTGCGCAGGCGTCGACCTCCGTCACGTGGGGGACGGCACCGTGTCGGGGACCGGGCTGCACCGGGTAGCGGGGTTCACTCCCCTTGCAGCCGCCGGGATCCTCGACGTGGGCAAGGGAGCGCTCGGCCCGCTCCTCGCCGGACCGGGCCGGCCGTACCTGGGCGCGGTGGCGGCCTCGCTGGCAATCGCCGGGCACGACTGGTCGCCCCTCCTCGGCGGGGCCGGCGGTCGGGGTGTGGCGCCGGCCCTCGTTGCCACCATGGTCCTCGCCCCCGAGGCGACGGCCGTGCTCCTGGGGGGCCTCGTCGCCGGACGGCTTTCGCGCCAGACGGCCCTGGTCACGCTGGGTTCGCTCGCCGCCCTCACGCCCCTGCTCTGGCGTCGCCGGGGCACCATCGGCCTGGCGACGGCTGTGGCCGTGGCCGGTCCTATGATCGCCAAACGGCTCACCGGCAGCCGGTCACCAGGCCCGGACCGCCGGCGGGCGCTGCGCTCACGGCTCCTCTTCGACCGCGACCCTCGCACGTAGCCGGGCGGTACCGTCCGGCCACCGGCGCGGCCCCCGGGCCGGACGCAGCGCCACCGGCAGGTCGGGGTAGGGGACCAGGGACGTCGGGAGCGCCGATGTACCCGCGAGGTGCGATGGCGCGCATCGCACCGGGAAGCGGAGGTCCCTGGTGGCACGCGCCGCGCAGCGCACGAAGTCGATGGTGGCATGACAGCGGCCCCCGGACCGCCGGCCACGCTGGCACGCCCCGGCGAGGATGACGGCGGCGGCAGGCACCCGCACGGCGGCGCGCCGACCGACGCGGGGGACAGCGAGCGGGGCCACCGGCGGGGAGGAGGTGGGGACCGCCGGTCCCGGGCGCTCATCCCGGTCGGGGCCCTCGCCCCTCGCCGCCCGTGGAGCGTGCCGATGTCGCCTGAGAACCGGGTCACCGTGGTGACCGACAGCGCGGCGTCGCTACCGTCCGACCCCGGCCTCGCCCCCGGTGTTGCGGTCGTGCCGATGACCGTGGTCCTGGGCGACGAGGAGCACGCCGACGGAACCCTGGCACCGGGCGACGTCCTGCGCCGGATCGGCCGCGAGGCAGTCAGCACCTCGGCCCCGAGCCCGGGTGACTTCTTGCAGCACATCGAGACCGGAGGCGGGCGCCCGGTGCTCGTCGTCACCGTCGCCCGGCAGATGAGCGCCAGCTACGAGGCGGCCGTGACCGCATGCCTCTACACCCAGAGCGCCTCCGTGGTGGTCGACTCCGGCACGGCCGCCGGCGGTCAGGGACTGGTGGTCGCGGCCGCTGCCCACGCCG
This sequence comes from Acidimicrobiales bacterium, assembly GCA_050743965.1. Taxonomy (GTDB): domain Bacteria; phylum Actinomycetota; class Acidimicrobiia; order Acidimicrobiales; family RAAP-2; genus DAHUZJ01. Next base: position 197 of record JBOGGF010000102.1, on the reverse strand, counting down.
CGGCCGAGGGCCGGTCGCTCGAGGAGGTCGCGGCCGAGGCCCGCCGGGTGGCCGGCCGGGTGCGTCTGATGGCGGCATTGGAGCGCCTCGACCAGCTGGCACGGAGCGGGCGGGTGCCCGGCATCGCCGCCGTCGCCAGCCGTTCGCTCGGCCTGCGACCGCTGTTCGAGCTCGCCAGCGGGCGGGCGGCGGCCCGG
>JBOGGF010000101.1:0-2910 GCA_050743965.1 Acidimicrobiales bacterium | reverse complement strand
AGTGAGTCGTCGACGATCACGACCTCGTCGGCGGCGTGGTTCACCACGTAGGTGAGCAGCTCCGGGAAGAGCCGGATGTTGAGGGTGTGGAGCACCGCCCCCATCGACGGGATGGCCAGGTAGGCCTCGAGGTGGGTCTGGTTGTTCCAGCAGAAGGTCCCGACCCGGTCGCCGGGGCCCACGCCGAGCCGCCGGAGGGCGGCGGCCAGGCGCTCCGCCCGCTCCCCCACCGCGGCGAACGAGGCCGTGTGGTAGCTCCCCGCCTCGACGGTGACCACCTCGCTCTCTCCGTACACGGACTGGCCATGCCGGAGGATGCCGCTGATCAGCAGCGGGGCATCCTGCATCGTGCTGCGCATGTGGTTGTCCCTCCCCTCGCGAGGCAGGCCCCGCCCGCTCAGCGTAGTGGGGCGACCGTTGGGTGGCGATGCGGCGGCGGGCGATCCTGGCGATGGCAGGCGTGGTCGTGGTGGTGGGAGGTCTCGGCCTCGGGGGCTGCGGGGCCCTGGTGACCGGGGCCGCCCTGTGGCCCGGCGGCCTCGGGGGCGGCGGGGCCGGAGCCGGGTCGGCGCCCGGCGCGGGACCGGGTGTGCCCGCCGTCCCCCTGCCCTGGGAGGCGCTCGACCGGGGTGCCGCCGCCACCTGCCCCGGGCTGCCCTGGCCGGCCCTGGCCGCCGTGGGTCGGGTGGAGAGCGACAGCGGGCGCTCGGCAGCGCCCGGGGTGCACTCGGGCGCGAACAGTGCTGGCGCCATGGGCCCCCTCCAGTTCGAACCGGCGACGTTCGCCGCCTACGCCGTCACCGGCCCCGGCGGAGCCATCCCACCCTCTCCCTACGACCCGGTGGACGCCGTCTACACGGCGGCAGCCCTCCTGTGTGCCGACGGCGGCGGGTCGCCGTCGACCCTGCCGCGTGCCGTCTGGGACTACGACCACACAGCCCGCTACGTGGGCACGGTTCTCGTGCTGGCGCGGGCGCTCGATACCGACCCGGCCCTCGGTGCCTCGGCGGCCACCGCCCTCGCCTTCGCCGCGGCCCGGCTGGGCGACCCCTACCGCTGGGGCGGCACCGGCCCCACCGCCTACGACTGCTCCGGGCTGGTGCAGGCCGCCTACCGGGCGGCGGGCGTGGCCCTCCCCCGCGTCACCCAGGCGCAGTACGACGCCGGGCCGGCGGTCCCGCCGACGACACCGCCCCTGCCCGGGGACCTCCTCTTCTTCGGCTCGTCGCCGGCCGACGTCACCCACGTCGGTCTGTACGTGGGCGGCGGGGACATGGTCGACGCCCCCCACACCGGGGCTGTAGTGCGGGTCGAGCCCACGCCCACCGTGCCGGGGCGCCAGTGGGGCGCCGACCGCTACCTCGGCGCCACCCGCCCGTGGCAATAGAACGGTGGACCCCTTGAGTCCGCCGACTTATTGCGGCGTTCTGTTCTCGACTCGTACCCGGCGGGCTGACACGAAGCAGCGCGCGACCCGTCGTTCGGAGCGGATCCCCCACGGATCCCCCGGCGGGAGAGACGAGCCCAGATCAGGTCTTACGTATCGACAGCTCACTGAGAGCATCACCGGGCTCATGCTCTCCGCATGGCACGTCGTTGCCGGCGATTCAGGGGCGTGGCGCATCGAGATACCAGCGGACGATCGCGAACCCATGCTCAAGAGCTTGCCCGAGGCGGTGGCGGTCCGGCCGGCCACCGGACTCGAGTCCGATGCCGGAGAACCGGGTGACCGCGGGATTGGCCGAGATCATGACGGTGAGCAGATCGGCCGCAGTCGCCGGGTCGGTGACGATCTCGGGGACTGCGGACTCGTCGCGCCCGTCGATGTGAAGCCGAACGGGCTGCCCGGGGTTCAGATTCCGCTTCCAGTTGCTCCCGCCGGGGGTGAGCAGCACCCCATTGTGGCGCACGTAGCTGACGGGCTGGCGGTAGTGGCGCCCGGTCTTGCGTCCAGTGAGGTCGACGAGCATCAGACGCTTGCCGAGCGGCGTTGAGAACGGGAGGGCGAGGACTGCTCGCATGAAGCTGTTGACGACGCGCCACACCGAGGGCGGGATGCGCCTGGCGAGCGGTGGCCTCGCCGGAAACATCGAAATCCCCAAGCCAAGGGCGCAGACCACCCTCGACACCATCGGTAAGGACGAGCGCTGGGGCCATCTGCGGCGCTTGCTCACCGACGAGGACCTGCCACTCGAAGCGAGAGCCGCCGGCGCCCTGGTCCTCCTCTACGGCCTCCCCGTCAGCCGGATAAGCGAGCTACGAGCCGACGACGTCGTGCACCGTGACGACCGCACCTACCTCGACCTCGGTGCCCACCCGCTCCTCCTGCCGCCGGCGGTCGAGCCACGGCCGACGTTTTCACGACTCCGCTGAAAGCTTGGCCTCGGGCAGCGTCGGCTCGAACAGCTCGACGGGATTCCCCGACGGGTCGTCGAGAAGGATCTGCTTGCCGCCGACACCGGTCACGATGTCGTTGCGGAACGTCGCCCCGGCGGAGCGCAGTTCGTCGACGGTCTCCGCCAGATCGGTGACCTCGAGGGTGAAGCGGTTCCACCCGCCGGGCTCGGGCACCCGCCCATCAGGCATGGCCTGGGAACCGCCACCCGGACCGCCTCCTCCCGCCGCGCTGACCACGAGGCGCAGGTCGCCACGCGACAGCATGGCGAATGCGGGCGCGGGATGCATCTGCTCGCAGAAACCGAGGTGCTGACAGTAGAAGCCGATGGCGGCGTCGACGTCGTCGACGATGTAGCGGACGCTGACGGTGGCCATGGGGTCCTCCTCGACTCGTAGTAACGAGAGACGATATCGTACGGCGATACCAAGTAGCGTGTCTGGTGTGCGGGAGCTTCTCCGAGGTGCGGTGCGGCTCCATATCCTCCACCACACCGCCATCGGAGAGGTTCACGG
>JBOGGF010000100.1:0-14464 GCA_050743965.1 Acidimicrobiales bacterium | reverse complement strand
GTGGCGGCCGGCGCGGTGGCGGCCGGCGCGATGGTGGCGGCGACCCGGGCCGTCGGGGACGCGCCGGCGACCTCGCCGAGACCATGCCCGAGGACGGTCCCCGGTCCGCCCCGGTCGCGGGGGGCCGGTGGTGAGGCCGCTCGTCGCCCAGGTCGGGACCGAGACGTACATGACCCTGCGCCGGGGCGAGACGCTCCTCCTCACGGTGGGGATCCCGGTCGTCTTCCTCGTGTTCTTCTCGACGGTGCACGTCGGCCTGACCGGTCGGGGGACACCGGCCACCTTCTTCGTCCCGGGGATCCTGGCTCTGGCCGTGATGTCCACGGCCATGGTGTCGCTCGGCATCGCCACCGGCTTCGAGCGCGGCTATGGCGTCCTGAAGCGCCTCGGGAGCACTCCTCTCGGCCGGTCGCGGCTGCTCGGCGCCAAGATCACCACGATCCTTCTGGTCGAGCTGGTCCAGGCGATCGTGCTCGTCCCGGTCGGGGTGGGGCTCGGCTGGCAGCCGGCCGGGCACGCCGCCGCCGGCCCCGCCGCGGCCGGGGCGCTGGGCGTGGCCCTCCTCGCCACCGTGGCGTTCGGCGGGCTCGGCCTGTTCTTCGCCGGGGTGCTGCGGGCCGAGCTCAACCTGGCGGCCGCCAACGGCCTCTACCTGGTCCTCCTGCTCCTCGGCGGGATGGTCGTCCCCCTCTACCGCCTGCCGGGCGCCCTGGCGGACGTCGCCCGGGCCCTGCCGGCCGCGGCCCTCGCCCAGGGCCTCCACGGCAGCCTGGGGGTCGGAACCGGCGTGCCGGTCGAGTCGTGGGTAGTCCTCGCCGCCTGGGCGGTGGTCGCGCCGGTCGCCGCCGCCCTCACCTTCCGCTGGGAGTAGGGGACCGGAAAGGTCAGGCCCCGGCGCCGCCGTGCCGGCCGGCGCCGCGACGGCTGGTGCGCCGCCGGTCAGCTGCTCGCCAGGAGGTGTCGCTGCCACCGGACGAGGTCGGCTGACGATAGGGCGCCGTAGTGGATGGCGGCGATGGTGCCGTTGCCGTCCACCATGACCGCCTCGGGAAGGTAGCTGAAGTAGAACTTGCCGTTCGTCACGGCGAAGGTCTGGTCGGCACCGACCGGGAACGTCACGCCGCTCTGGTGCACGAACTCCAAGGCCTTGTTGGACGGGTCGTTGCCGTCTACGCCGAGGAGCGCAACCTTGGCCAGCCGGCTGTGGGAGGCCTGCTGGTGGTGGTAGGCGGCGGCCAGGGACGGGATCTCGGCCTGGCACGGCCCGCACCAGCTGGCGAAGAAGAGGACCACCGCCGGGTGGCCGCCGGCGCCGCCGTCGGCCGGCAGCCCGACGGTCCCGCTGCCCCCGAGGCGCGGTAGGGAGAAGGACGGCACCGTGCCGCCGGCGTGCGGGGCGGCCGAGGTGGGGTGCGATCCGAGCGAGGTGAAGAGGCCGATCCCGAGCGCCACGGCCAGCGCCACCCCGATCAGCAGGAAGACGGGACGCGGGCGGCGCCGGGGAGCCAGGCGGCGGCCACCGCCGACGGTGGCGGCGTCCGGCGCCGCGGCTTCAGTGGAACCGGACGAGGACATCGCCGGCCATGCCCACGAAGAGAACCGTCAGGTACGTGATCGAGTAGCCGAAGAGGCGCATGGCGTCGCCGGCGGTGGCCCGCTCGGACCGAGCCCGCACCCAGAGCCGGCAGGCCATCGCCAGGTAGACCATGCCTGCAGCGACGGCCACGGCCAGGTACACCGGCCCCATGTGCCCGACGGCGGCGAACAGCAGCGTCACGGCCACGAGCAGGGCGGTGTAGAGGACGATCTCCCGGGTCGTCCGCCTCATGGAGGCCACGACGGGGAGCATCGGCACGCCGGCGGCGGCGTAGTCGGCGCGATAGCGGACGGCCAGAGCCCAGAAGTGAGGTGGCGTCCACACGAAGATGATGGCGAAGAGCACCACGGGAGCCCAGGAGAGCGAGCCGGTCACCGCAGCCCACCCGACCAGCACGGGCACGGCGCCGGCGGCCCCGCCGATCACGATGTTCTGGGTCGAGCGCCGCTTCAGCCACAGCGTGTAGACGAAGACGTAGAACCCGGTCGCCGACACCGCCAGGGCAGCCGACAACAGGTTGACCAGGCCCCACAGCTCGACGAAAGCCACCGCTTCCAGGGTCAGGGCGAAGGCCAGTGCCGACCGGGGACGGATGATGCCGGTGACCAGCGGCCGGTTCCGGGTCCGGTGCATGACCCGGTCGATGTCCCGGTCGACGACCATGTTGATGGCGTTGGCCCCGCCGGCCGCCAGTGCCCCGCCGACCGCCAGTGCCCCGCCGACCAGCGTGGCGACGATCAGCCCGGGAGACGGGATCCCCCGCCGGGCCACGACCATGGTGGGGAGGGTGGTGACGAGCAACAGCTCGATGATCCGAGGCTTGGTCAGCACCACGCAGGCACCGACCCGCGCAGTGCTGACCCGCGCTCCTTGCAGGGCTTGCGCTGGGGTCGACATCGGGCTGAGCCTAGGACCTCGCTCCGGTGCGGACCAGGTACCCGCCACCTCCGTTTGCCCGCCCGGCGCCTCCGACCGGGGACCGTGGGACGCCTCCCGCCGGGCGCCCCGGTCCCGCCCGTGAGCGCACCGTCCGGGTCCGGTTACCATGGCTCGCGGTGTCATCACGATCTCTTCGGCCCGACGACGGCTGGGCCCCCCGACTGCCGACCGTCGGGACCGCTGCGTTCCGGCGGCTCGCCGTCGTCTCCCTCGTCTTTGAGGCTCTCATCCTCCTGAGCGGCGCGGCGGTGCGGCTGTCGGGGTCCGGCCTCGGCTGCGCCGACTGGCCGGACTGCTCCACCGGCCATCTCACGCCGCCGCTCCAGTTCCACTCGGTGATCGAGTTCGGCAACCGCCTGGTCACGGTGGTCCTGGTGATCGTGGTGGGCGTCACCTTCCTCGCCGCGCTCAGGCGGCGGCCGTTCCGTCGTGACCTGGCCTGGCTGTCGGGCGTGCTCGTGGCCGGGATCGTGGCCGAGGCGGTCGTCGGGGGCATCGTCGTCTACACCAAGCTCAACCCGTACCTGGTGCTGGTGCACTTCGTCACCACGGTGGCGCTGCTGGCGGCGGCGGTGGTGCTCGTCCACCGGGCCACCTTCGACTACACCCCCGGACGGCGCCACCTGCTCGTGCCCCCGGCCATGTTGGTGCTCGGCCGGGGCCTGGTGGTCTTGCTCGGGATCGTGCTCGTCGCCGGCTCCGCCACCACCGGCGCTGCCCCGGACGCCGGCGGCGCCCAGGGCCAACTGGTGGCGCGGCGCATCCCGGTGGCCCTCCACGACCTCGCCGAGCTGCATGCCACTCTCGCCCTCTTCCTCGTGGGGGTGGCGCTGGCGACGGCCGTGGCCCTGCACGCCATCGACGTGCCCGAGCGGGTCCGCCGCGGCGGCCGCATGATGGTGGTCACGCTCTTCGTCCAGGCGGCGGTGGGTTACACGCAGTACTTCACCCACCTGCCGGCGGTCCTCGTGGAGGTCCACGAGCTCGGGGCGACGTTGCTGGTCATCGGCATCCTCCAGCTGTGGCTCGCCTTCACCCACCACCCCCTCGAGGTGGAGGCAACCGCCCGTCGCATGGTCGAGTCGCCGCTCGGGGCGGCAGCGCCCGCCGACCTCGTCGGCGCTCGCGGCCCCACCGGCACGGTGTCGTCGGTCAGCCACATGTCCGACGAGTCGCCGGTCAGTGGCCCGGCCGGCACCGCCTGGTAGCGTTCGCCGGGCGCCGGCCCCGCGCGGCGCCGCTGGTCCGGGACGCACCCTCGCAGGCCCCGGCCCCGGCGGCTGGACCCCGCCCCCATCGTCTAGCGGCCTAGGACGCCGCCCTTTCAAGGCGGTAGCACGGGTTCGAATCCCGTTGGGGGCACTCGACGTTGTCCCAGCGCAGCGGCCTAAAGGTTCGCCGAGCCCGCAGATGGCCGATCGCTGCATGCGCGATGCGTGCGCGGTGGCCACGCCTACAACTCGCGGCGTCACGGTCAGCCGAGAGTATTGGTCCGAGAGACGGTTCGACTGCTGGTCGCCCAGCCCCTTCCACCCGCGCTCCCCTGGATCGGCACGGGAGCGCGCCCTATCGCCGGAACTGGTCGAGCCGACGGCGATCACGCTTGGTCGGTCGACCGCTTCCTCGCTCTCGGGTGGCGACGGCATCCTCACCCGAGGGGGCGGGAGGGCTGAGGTCGACGGCGCACGCGGCTGCCAGCGCAGCGCCAAGGCGCTTGTCGATGGGGTTGACGACTTCGAACATGCGGTCGCGCCCGTGTACGCGGACCTCCACCCGGTCTGCCGGCCGGACCTTGGCAGCAGGCTTGGCCGATGCGCCGTTGGTGCGGACGTGTCCGTCGCGGCACGCCTCGGTGGAAGCCGAACGACTCTTGTACAGCCGGATGGCCCAGAGCCACTGATCGACTCTCGCCGATTCCACCACGCGATCCTGCCACTGCGCGAGACTGCGGCAACGCTCACGTCGGTGCAGGTCGCGCCGATGGGCCATGGGATCTGGCGATGGCGCCACGCTCGTGAGCTGGAGGAGAAGCAGGCAGGTGGTGGTAGCTTTTCGCCACAATGAGCACGCTCGGACTGCGATCGCCGCGCGCCCACCTGCTCGGCGGCTATCTCCTGTATGCCGCATCCTCCGTCGTTGAGTGGCTGCGGCTGTTGACCACCGCGCACCATGCGCGGCGGTACATCGCATTCGCCGCTTTGGCGATGACTGCAAGTGCAGGGCTCTTCGGGCTTGCTTGGTGGACGTGCTCCCCGCTGCTGGAGGCGGCGGTGAACGGTGCCCGTCGAGCGCGGCGCGCGCTCGTCCTCTTTGCGGCAGCGAGTGCGCTCTCGGCGATCGGCGACGTCACCCTGCTCCTTCTCTTCCGCTACCAGCGGCCCGAAGGTCTGGTCCTGGAGCTGGCTGGAATGCTCGTCGCTGCACTCGGGTTCGTTTGGGCGTCACGAAGGGTCGGACCCATGAGCAGCATTTGACGATGAGCGAGGTCCCGGCGGCGGAATCGACCGGCTGGTTCATTGAGGACGGGCGGCGGACCGTCTCATCCCGGAGCGGCCGCGAGCTCGATCGGTGGCAAGGGAGTGCGGCTACGTGGTGGGTCCGGTCCGGCCCGTGATGGCCTTCTCGTCGTAGACCTGAGCGCAGTCGTGTGCCGGCCTGCCGTCTTGCGCGACCGCCGGCCGGTGCAGCACTGCGTGGCTGGGCCGCAGTCGCACCGTGCCGCCGCCACTGCCGCTGCCGTGCAGTGCGGCGGCGGTGACCTCGCCGTCGACGATCAGGCTGTAGGAGAGTGGTGAGGGGACCCACGGTCCACGTCACTCGCCCCGGCAGGTGAGAGTGGTGGTGACAGCAGCGTCACCTTTCGACGAGCCTGAGGCTCGCCGGTGCGATCTGTGAGCCGAAATACCACATTCCAGCGTTCACGTGTTCAGGCCGTGCGGAGTTGGCGACGACCCAGAGAGCGATCGCATGCTCGTTCGTAGCACGGCGAGTTCCACCGGCCGCTGCAACGGTCCGGCCATGATGGCCGGGCACACCCGAGAAGACGACCGGTGGAATTCGCCGAGGTCGCCCTACGGCACGGCACGGCACGGCACGGCATCGGCATGGCATGGCACGGCATGGCATGGCATCGGCACCCGTGCAACAGGCGATCTGGAGCCCACGACCTTCGGGGTTATGAGACCTATTCGGCCTGTCCGGGTCCTCCGCCGTCCCCAAGATTCCACCGATGTGCTGGACCTTCGCTGCGCGCACCGCTCCGAGCTGGTTCTCCCCGCCAAGCGGTCCCGACTGCGTTCTTGGGATTTTTGTGGGATACGTACCCTACCGGATCACACGGACAATCACGCCGATCGCATCCGCGATGCTCTCAGGGTGGACGCGCGGTCAAGGCGCCCGTCGCCAGCGGCGCGTCAGATGACTGCAAGCACTGCCTCGACGTCCTGTCCCAGCCGGTCGACAAGGGTGACCGCACGTTCCTGCAGATGATTGACCAGAGCTGCATTCCAGGACTCCAGGAGTTCTTGAGCGCGAGCCAACGCACGTGGGGCGACCCCAGCCGTTTACCCCTTGGGACGTGGCCACACCTGGCAGGCAACCTCTGCCAGGTCTTTGGATCTTGCGGCGATGGTCGCTTCACTCCATTCGCCGGCGATCTTGAGCGGTGCCGACAAGCGAAGCACCCCGAACTCTTCAATGGCCTTCCGCTTGTCGACCCATGGGCTGTTGGAGATTCCGCTGTTGAGCGACTGGGTCAGGAGAGTCAGGTTGCCGATCGTATGAATCGCCACCTCCCGGTTTGCTGCTGCCCTCACTTCTTCCTCGTCTTCCATGCTCGGGGGAAGCGGCCAGTGCCCGTGCCAGCCCCGAGGCATTACGTGTTCGATGGTCAGCTTGCCGCGGACGACACGTTCCTCGCTCTTGTTGCCCCGCAGGTGGTCCTCGATGCCCTCGAGAACCATCCGCAGGCGGGCACGGGTCAGCAAGCGGTAGAGGGGAGAGGTCAGCAACGCTTGACGGACGGCATCGTCGGCGGGCCATACCCGACTGTCTGCGCTCTGCCCGATGAGAAAGGTCTCGACAGCCGAGCCTCGGGAGGCGGGATCGGTCTCGGCGAGCTGGTTGAGCAGTTCGACGTAGAGGCTGTTGTAGTCCTTCGTGGTGAGCCGGCACAGCATCCGCCGCACAAGCCAGGACTCCAGGGCATTGAGCGCTACCGTCTGCTGCCCGGCTGTGGTGGACGAAGCGGGGTCGAACAACCAGAGGAGGACGGGGCCGAGCGAGTCTGCCTGCATGACACGCTGGCGGTAGACGAAGGTTCCCAGTCGGCTATGGGACTCCTCGTGGTCGAGACCGTCCCACGTCCCTCCCGTCAGCGCGAGGTCGATCAGGACGTCGGCCGCATCACCCTCCTGACGTTGGCCATAGGTCCGGAACGTGTCGAAGATGTCGGTGGCGGTGACATCTTTGAGGGTGCGGAGAATGAGCCAGTGTTGGAGGAACACGTCGACCCTGGGGCGGAACAAGCGGCCCTGCGACATCTTGCGGCGCCAGGGCTCGGTGTCAAAGGACTTCCAATGGGCTTCGTAGAGCGTCTCGCTGTCGCCGCCGCTCGACTCGATCTCCTGGAACAGGAAGTTCTTGACGAGGTCTGACGCCTGGAGGGGGGTGCCCCGGTCATTGAGGGTCTCGAAGATGACTTGCGAGTTGTCGGACTCGTCCAGCGTGATTTCTACGATTTGCATGAGGTCGCGCAGCGTGGTGACGAGCGAGTCGAGCATCCGCTGCCGTTTCTCGGGATCTCCCTCGGAGGTGGCCCACTCCTTGATCTCTCCAACGAAGTAGCGGTGGGCATCGGCAAGTCGAGTGTTCGGACCGGCAAGGGCTTTGTAGTCGACCTCGCCGTCGAGCGACATGAGCTCCCGATACATGGGCCGGTCGAAGTTGGTCGGCCAGACTTTGAACTGGTCGTCGGCGGCGGACTGGTACTTCTGCTCGTTGCGGACCAGGCCGTCGAGGACGGCTCCGGCCTGGACCATGCCTTCGGCTTCGACCACGACCTGGGCCGCGTCGATGACCAGTTGCAGGGTGGTCAGTCGTTGCTGACCGTCGATGACGAACCGCTCGGGGATGTACTTGGAGCTGGCCGTCACGGCCTGGACAACGACAGCTCCGAGGAAGTGCTTGGGTGCCTTTGACAATGCCTTCTCGGGCTTCTCTCCAGCGGCCACCAGGGCGTCAAACCCCTCGGCGGTCCGAGAGATGTCATCCCACAGAGGGTTCCACTGCTTTGCCTTCTCCCACACGTAGGGCCGCTGGAAGAGTGGGACGACGTAGCGCACCGGCTTGTCGAAGAGGTTCTGAGGCGTGACGGTTTCAGACTTCACCGTGGTCTCCCGGCCGTGAGCACGGTGGTCATTCTTCTCTCATCACCGGCACGGCCGCCATCCAAAGGATCACGTGCACGTCGTCGGCGTCGATGGGCGGCAGCGGCTGGGGATCCGAAGGGACCGTGAGAAGGGACACGGTCGAAGTCCCGAACCGCGGCTGGCAGGTCGCGACTGATGCCGAGCGGCCTGTCATCAAGGACGTTGAACTGATCGTCGCGGATCGTCGGCGAACCTCCCGTTCCTGGCCCAGGCGCCGGTCGATGCGCCCGAGCGAGGAGGACCGGATCTCCACCGACGAGGAATGGGCCGAGCTCCTCGGCCACTCCGGAGCTCGGGCCGCCGCCGCCGGCGGCCGGCGCTGCCTCGCTACGGCATACGACACGTGAGCGCCGTCCGATCCCCGGTACGTACCGGCAGTGGCCACTGCTCCGCTTCCTACAGCTTGTCGCCCAGTCGGAACTCACCGATCTGCTCGGCGATGGAACGAGCCTGCCTCGGCACGGCGACCGTCTTGCCGACTGCATCTTCCACCCCGGCGGCATCGGGTGCCGAGTCGCTCGCACCCCTCGTCGCCAGCAAGCCGGCCGATGCCCCTCGCGCCCCCTCCGGCCTCACACCCGCCCGGTGCAGCACCAGCTCGAACAGCGGGTCCCCATAGCTCAGCAACCGGACCTCTGGCGCGCCCTCTGCCAGCACCTGCCGGTCGAACGTGACGGCCACCGGACGCCCGGCCTCGTCGTCCACCAGCCAGGTACCGGCCAGGCTCGGGTGCTCGCGCAGCTGGCTTCTGGTCGCCGGCGACCCGAGGAGCACCCGTTCGACGTCCTGGAGCGTCACCAACGGTGAGATCGTTCCCCCCGCGGGGTCCGCCTCGGGTCGATTGAAGATCCCGACAGTCACCGCCTGGGCTTCGACCGCGTGGATCTCGTCGAGCAGCTTGGCGACGATCTCCTCGATCGGCCGGGCGAGCGGCAACCGTTGCGCTGGTCCACTGCGGTCCTCTGGTCCCAGTTCCTCCTCGATGATGGTGTCCTCAATGCTGGCCAGGACCGGCTGGGCCGACCCCACCACCCAGGAGAAGCCGTCCTGCCCCTCGGCGATCCCCCGGTAGATCTGCTCCTCGATGGTGTCCTTGTAGAAGAGGTTGGTGACCTCCACGACCGGCTTCCCATCGATACGGTCGAGCCGGCCGATGCGCTGCTCCACCCGCATGAAGTTCCACGGCATGTCGTAGTTGATGAGCCGTCCGCAGGTCTGCAGGTTGAGACCTTCGGACAGCGCGTCGGTACCGACCAAGATCTTGATCCCCTTGCCCTCTCGGAACAGGCGCTTCGTCTCCTTCTTCGACACCTCCACCCACGCGTTGGTCTCGGGATCCCTTCGGCGTCCTCCCGAACCGGCGTAGGCCATCACCCGCGAGCCGTAGGTGGTCGAGAGCTGGTCGACCACGTAGTCCACCGTGTCCGCGTACTGGGTGAACACCAGCACGGTGTCGTGTCCCCTCACGAATGAAGCTTCGATCAACTCGTGCAGTCGCACCATCTTCGACTCGTCTGCCGGCAGCTGGTGCAGCTTCTTGATGAACTGGCCCAGTTCCCAGATCTCGTGCTCTAGCTCGTGGACCGGGGTCCGCTCCAGGTCACCGAGATCGAGCGGCAGGAGCGGCTCCGCCGTCTCGTCGTCGGCATCGAGGAGCTCGGCCGCCGTGAGCTTCTGTTCGAGGACCTCCCGTCGTCGCTCCAGTGACAGCCGGATCGCCTGGAACGATGACGTCAGCCGCCGCCGGTAGATGGTCATGATGAAGCCCAGGGCCTGTTGGGCCCGGTCACCGCTCATGTACCGGTTGTACGACCGCTTGATGTAGGAGCGGATGTGGCGGTACAGCGCTGCTTCAGCGTCCGTCATCGGGATGAACTCGTCGCCGACCCGGCGCACCGGGATCACCGTGCCGGGTGGCAGGAGTCCTGCGTCCGCATAGGCGAGCAGGGTGGCCCTGGTGTTGCGGAACACCCGTTCGCGCATCGGGTTGTTCGTCCGCAACCAGGCGTCTACCCATGGCCTGACCGCGACCGGGAGCCCCTTTGCCTGAGACGGGGACACGCCCGAGGTCCCCACCTGCCGGACCCACCGGGCCTCGGCGATCCCGAGGTCGTGATCGATCCTGTCGTCGAGGACCGGGTCCGTCCGACCAGCCGGGTCCGAGAGGCTGGCGTGGGCCATCACCGTCAGGAAGTTCCATTGGCGTTGCTCGAACTCCTCGCGCAGCTCGGTGAAGTACCGGACGAAGTGCTGGGGGCCGTCCGCCCACTTGCCCGGCAGCCCCAACAGCTCCACCAGGTCCCACGCTTCGTGTGGGTGCATCTGCATCGGCGTGGCCGACGACAGGTAGAGCGCCCTCCATGCGCCGTCGTCCCGGAGCGCCCGAAGCAGGGCCAGCAGCTGGTTGGGCCGGCCGTCGGGCTTCCCTCCGCTCCGGCGTGCATGGTGTGCCTCGTCGACCAGCACCACGTCCCACGGCCCGGCGGCCCGCACCTCCCGTAGCCGGTCCCTGCGGCGTGCGAGGTGCGACGACGCCAGCACGATCGGGAACGCCGCCCACGGGCTGCCCGACCACTCCACCGGGCGGTTGTCGGGGTCGACGAACTCGCCCTTCTCGAACCGGTTGACCCGAAGGTTGAGCTTCTCGGCCAGCTCCTCCTGCCACTGGCGGAGCACCGCCGCAGGGACGAGGAGGAGGAAGCGCGCTGCTCTCTTCGACAGGATCAGCTCCCGGATGACGAAGCCGGCCTCGATGGTCTTTCCCAGTCCGACCTCGTCGGCGAGGAAGTACCCCCGAGGCCAGGACGCCACCGCCTTGCGGACCAGGGAGGCCTGGTGCGGGAGGGGCTCGACGCCCGCGGTCGACAACCCGACGAAAGTGCCGCCGTGATGGCTCGGGGCAGCAGCCAGGTCGACCAGCTCCGGATCCACCACGATCGGTGCCGAGGGCGCGGCGAGCGGATCGGGCCGCCGGCGCGCTTCGGGATCCAGGCCCGTCGGCGGGGCGCTGGTGCGGGCCCACGAGACCAGGCGGTCGCGCACCGCCTCGTGCAGCTCGAGGACGCGCCACCCCTCGTCGGGACGGTCGTTCCAGTGGGCGTCGAACTTGGCCACCAGGCCGGCACCGATGTCGGACCACGTCTCGCCCCGCCACGTCGGCGCGGTGGCGAACGTCTCGTGGTTGCCCGCCCATCCCTGCCAGCTCTCGTTGTCCGACCCGATGAACGCCACCCGCTCGGCCGGGTCTGCCCAGTCGGTGAAGATGCCGTACTTGGAGTGGAAGTACTCGGTCGTCTGCGCCGGCCCGAGCGGGCGTCCACTCGCCGGGTCGACCGGCACGCCGACCTTGATCTCCAGGCGCCCGTCCCGTACCAGCCAGCCGAGGACCGCCCGCCGGTGTTCGGCGATCACCGACGAGGCGTCGGCGACCTCACCTTCCGGCTCGGCACCACGCAGCAGGGCCCGGGCGACCGCCTCGGACAGCGGCTCGCCCCGCTCGATCGCCTCGACGTCGGCGGGGTCGAGCTGGGCCCCGACGATGAGGCGCATGATCCCACCGTGGGCGACGAAGCTCGACAGCCCGGCCGCAGCCAGGCTGAGAGCGGACGACGTGAAGTACCCGGCCATGCGGTCGTAGGAGCGAGCACGGGCGAGGAGGGGGACGTAGAATTCCCCGACCCGATCGTCCTCGGCCGACCAGACGCCCTTCCACTCCCTACCGTGCCAATAATCGCGGAAGCCTTCGGCCGGCGAGTGCACCGCTCACCCGCCGAGATCGAGCTGGCCGGTCCGAGCCTCCGGTAGGTCGATGTCGGGAAGAAAGGCCGTCGCCAGCGCGTCGAGAAGCCCGGCCTCGGGACGGACCCACGCACCCTTGATCTTGGTCCGGGGAATGGCATGCACGAGCCCCTGCAGGCACGCCAGGACGCGGCCGTCTCCGGTGAGCCCGGCACGGTCCATGAGGGACTTGGCCGCGGCCAACCCGTCCTCCTCCGCCACGTACAGCACCGTGTGGACGGCGTCGATGACGGGCCCGGAGAACGCGTCGGCTCCTGGCCGCACGCCGGGTCGCTCGTCACCACGCCGGCGGAGGCGCTCCTTCGGCGCGCACAGGGTCACCGTGCCCGCCCTGGTCGTCACGATCTTGTCGTCCTCCAGCCTGCTGACGTCGAGCCCCCCGACCGCCAGTGCCAGCCGGCGGGCCTCGTCGAAGGGGAAGCTGGCCGCCCCGAACGTAGACCACGCCAGCAGCACGAAGTCGGTGAGGGGATCGAGCTCGACGTGGTGGCCGATCAGGGCCAGTCGCTGCATCCGGACGACCTCCTCTCGGGCTGCGGCGAGGGCCTCTTCGGGCCGCAGCAGCCGGGACCGACCCGTCTCGTCGGCCTCGGCGGAGAAGACCGGCCAGTGCGCCGAGACCACCGAGAGGGCGGGACCGTAGGTGGAGAGCAAGAGGTCCACCCCGCCGATGCCGGCGGCCGCGAACCGGGCGACCGCCTCCTTCGCCGCCTGGCGGACTTCCCCCTCCAGGTCCTCGAAGTAGGGAGCCCCCCCGTCCTGGGTCTCGCGCTTGCGGCAGACCAGCATGACCGTCGACTCCGCCGCGTTCTTCTCCGCCTGGTGGAGCGACTGTTCGGACTCGGTGTGCACCGGCCAGGACGACTCGATGGTGAACCCCGCCTCCAGGAGCGCCATGCCGAGCGTGTCCCACGCCTCCGCCCGCTTGTGGGTGAACATCACGGTGCACACGCCGTCGTCGCGCAGCACCCGGTGGCACTCGGCGAAGATGGCGTGCATCTTGGCCTCGTAGTCGGCGGTCGCCAGCTGGCTCTTGCGCCGACCGAACTCCTTGAACCGTGCCGGGTTGGCGACGGCCTCGTTCTTGAGGTCGGCGGTGCCCCCCGGCATGAGGTCCGGCCACGCCCTTCCCACCGTGTGCTGCTCCCAGACCCCGAAGAAGTCCGACAGCTCCCCGTACATGACGTTGTCGTAGTACGGGGGGTCGATGCAGACGAGCGCCCGGGACCGATCGGCCACCCCGGCGAGGGAGCTCCCAGGTCCTCGGCTCACCACGACCGGTCCGGGCACCGGGTGGCGGAGCCCATGGCCCGTGCCGTGGACCACCTGTCCGCCGACCGTCCACGACGACGACCCCGGCTGGAGCGTGGCGGCGATGGCCCGGAAGTTGACCACGTTGCGCTCGTGCACCCACTCCCACAGCGCCTCCGCCCCTTCGAACTCGGCGAATTGCCACTTGAAGGCGAAGTCGTGACGGTCGAAGACAGGTCGGATGATCGCATCCTTGGTATGCCACGATGCGAGGAGAGAGTTGTAGTTGAGCGCCTTGCTCGTCATCAGCCCGAGCAGCCCCACGATCGCCGCTGCCCGCTCCGGCGGCTCGTGTGCCTCGACCTCCTCCCCCAGCCGCCGGTGCTCCTCCACGAAGGTGCCGTGCACCAGGAGCTGGCGGGGGGAGAACATGTCCCGCCAGAAGCGCATGCCGTAGTGGTGCGGACGAGCGTCGTTACCCTCCGGAATTTCTTCGGTGGGAACACACCCTGCCGCAAGCCACCCCGGCAGGCGCCCGGCCAGCTCGGCTTCGGCGGCCGCCAGCGCCCCGTGGTCGGTCGCCGTCGGCGGGCGGAACGACCGCACCCACTTGGTCCTGCCATTGGCTCCGACCGTCGGCGTCCGGATGGCCACCGCGTACAGGAGCGACCCCATCCGGCCCGCCTGGGCCTCGCTCTTGATGTAGTCGCCGTCGATCGCCAGGCCGTCCCACGGCGAGACGCCCACGCCCCGCGCCACCGTGCCGCGGTCGGGGTCCGAGGCCACCGCTTCCTCACCGTGCAGCAGATCGAATGCCGGCTCGTCCAGTGCCACCCCGTCCCGTGTCGTCAACAGCCGGACGGCGTGCTCGTCGCCCTTGGCCTTGGTGATCCACCAGTTCGGCGACAGCGGCACGGGCTTCCCGGTCCGGGGGCACGCGACCGTCCGGGCATGCAAATAGCCGACGACCTTCTCCTGCAACGCCTCCCGAAGGAAGTACGGCGACAGCCGCCCGGCGAGACGGTCGACCAGCACCCCTCCCCACTTTTCCAGATCGTCGGCCAGCGGAGGCCCGAAGGTGGCCGCGATCTCGACGCCGGCCCGCAGGGTGGCCGCCGCCACCTGGTTGAGGTCGTTGGCGTGCGCCGGCAGACCGTATCGTGCTGCCTCGTAGGGGATGGAGCCTCCCCCCGCCGTCGGGTCCAGCACCGACGGCAGCGATCCCCACGCCCACTCGAGCACGCAGTGGAGCAGGTCGAGGTCGTCGGGGTTGGGGGAGTTTTTGTACGCCTGCTTGTAGCCGTAGCCGTTGCCCTTGATCTTGCGACCTTCGGCGTTTGCCTGGTCGAGCAACGCACGACCGGCGACCGGGTCGCCCCAGATGCCGCAGAGGTGGAGCACCCACTCCCGGTAGTGCTCCTCGGAGCCGACCCGCACCTCTCCGCCGAAC
>JBOGGF010000099.1:0-6756 GCA_050743965.1 Acidimicrobiales bacterium | reverse complement strand
CCGCATGGGCGATGGCGGAGCTCCTCGGCGCGGTGGCGCCGGCCCTTGACCCCGCCCACGATCCCGCCACGCGCACGGCGAGCAGCACGCCGGACCCGGAGCCGACGGCGCTTGCCACCGAGGTGTGGGCCGCCCCGAGCGCCGACGCCGAGGTGCTCATCGCGCTGCGTCGGTTGTCGACGCTGCACAGGGAGGGGACGCCGCTCGAGCGGATGGCGCTGCTCCACAGCGGAAGCGCGCCGTACCCGCGCCTGGTCGAGGATGCCCTGGTCGCCAGCGGCATGCCCTTCAACGGCCCGGGGACGCGCCCGCTGTCGGCGACGGTCGCCGGCCGGACGCTGCTCGGCTTTCTCGAGCTGGCTGAGCGCGGGTGGCGCCGGGACGACCTGATGGCCTGGCTGTCCGGCGCCCCGCTGCTCCACCGAGGTCGTCCCGCGCCGGCGGCGGCATGGGACCTCCTCTCGTGCGACGCCCGGGTGATCGTCGGCCTGGAGGAATGGCGCGACCGTCTCGCCGCCCATGCCACGGTCCTCCGGCGCCGGGCCGCGTGGTTGGATGAGCGGGACGCGGACCCCGACGATGGCGCCGGCATCGCGCCGCCATCCCTCCGTCGGGAGGCCGACGCCTGCGAGGAGCTGTGGCACTTCGTGGAGGGACTGGCCGACCGCACCGCCGCCGTCCCCGACCGCTGGGCGGCGTGGGGGCGGTGGTGCCGGCACCTGCTCGACGAGCTCCTTGGGGGCCCCGCGGCCCGTGCCTCGTGGCCGACGGCCGAGGTGGCAGCGCTCGACACGGTGGTGGACGCGCTCGGCGGCCTGGCGGCGCTCGACGAAGTCGACCGGCGGCCGGCGCTCGCCGACGTCCGGGCGGCTCTCGAGTCCGAGCTCGAGGTGGCCGCACCCCAGACGTCGCGGTTCGGCCACGGGATCCTGTGTGGCCGGCTGGAGGACGCGGTTGGCTGCGACTTCGACGTCGTATGGGTCCTCGGCATGATGGACGGGGCCTTCCCGGCATCGGCCACCGACGACGTGCTCGTTCCCGACCGTGACCGTGAGCTCGTGGCTGACGAGACCGAGCTGCCGCGGCGGGCGTCGCGGCGGGCCGAGGCCGAGCGCGACCTCCTCGCCGCCCTCGCTGGTCCGGCCGTCCGCATCCTCTCCTATTCGGTGGGTGACCAGCGGCAGGGCGGCGAGCTGCGGCCAGCGAGGCCCCTCCTGGATGCGTTGGGCGAGCTCGCCGGTGGGCGCCGGTTGTACGCCAAGGACTTGCCGCTCGCCGGTCTGGCGGCGCAGGCGGCGGCCGGTCGTTCCTTCGCCGTCCCGTCGTTCGCCGCCGCTGCGACCGGCGCCGGCACACCGGCATCGGCCGACGATTGGGACCTGCGGTCAATGGCCCGATGGGTGGATGATGGCCACCGCCCAACTGGCCACTTCCGTGCGGCCGAGGATTCCGTGCTGGCCCGCGGCCTGGCACTGCGGCGCGCCCGGCGCAGCAACCGCCTCACCCGCTTCGACGGGAGAGTGGACGTCCCGACGCCCTCGCCGGCAGCGGCGCCACGACATGAGGTGCAGCCCGTGGCGCCGACCGCGCTCGAGCGTTATGCCCGCTGCCCCCGCCAGCACCTCCTCGCCACCGTCCTCGGCCTGTCCCCGCGTGAGCGGCCGGAGGAGGTCTTCCGGATCAGCCCGCTGGACCGGGGGATGGCTGTGCACCGCGTGCTCGAGCGCTACGTGGCCGGTGAGATCCTCCGGTCCGCCGCCAGCGAGGTCCCCGCCCGCCCGTTGCTCGCCGGGGACGCCGCCGGTCCGCAGCTCGGCAGCCCGCAGCTCGGCAGCCCGGTGGCCACGGTGGCGGACGCCGGTCATGTGGACCCCGACCCGGCACGTGTCGACGCGGCGGACGAGGCCCGCCTCTTGCACCTTGCAGCGGAGGTCTTCGCCGAGCTGGAGGAGCAGCGCCTCACTGGACGGGACGCCCTATGGGAGATCGACCGGGCCACGATCGTCACCAGCCTCCGCCAGTTCCTCGTGGGCGACCGGGAGCACCGACGCCACCGCGGGGCGGTGCCAGTGGCCGTCGAGGAGCGGTTCGGTGCCGGGGACGGTTCGGCCGTCGTCGTCGACCTGGGTGGCGGCCGACGTATCGCCTTCGGGGGCCGGATCGACCGGGTCGACCGTACCGGTGACGGCGGCGTGTTCGTCCTCGACTACAAGTCGGGGCGACCGGCCGAGAGCGAAGGGCCGATGCCGGACCCGCTGTCCCGCGGTGCGCGCCTGCAGCTGGCGGTCTACGGTCTGGCCGCCCGCCAGCATTACCGGCCGGAAGGTCGCACGGCCGCCGGATACTGGTACCTCGGCGGGGACGGTGCACTCGCGTGGTGCGAGCTCTCGCCCGAACTCGAGGGGACGCTCGTCAACACCTTGCGGGTGGTGACCGAGGCCATCGACCGCGGTGCCTTCCCGGCCCGGCCGGGCGACCCGGACCACCGCGGCCGCGGGAAGAACTGCTCCACCTGCGCCTTCGACGCCGTCTGCCCGGCCGACCGCCACCGCGAATGGCAGCGCAAGCGTTCCGACCCGTGGATCGCCGACTACGTCGCCCTGGCGGAGCCCGGCGACGCGGTGGTCGGCGACGCGGAGCCCGGCGACGCGGAGCCCGGGAGGTGAGCGCCGTCGACGAGGCCGTGCCGAGCGCGGCAGCCCGGCCCGCCGTCCCGCCCGACCAGGATGTCCGTGACGCCATCGCCGGATCGCTCGACGTCACCCTGTTCGTCGAGGCGGGCGCCGGGAGCGGCAAGACCAGGGGGCTGGTCGAGCGGATCGGTGCGCTGGTCCTGACCGGCGCCGCCCGAATCGACGAGATCGCGGCGATCACCTTCACCGAGGCCGCCGCGGCCGAGCTGCGGGACCGCATCGGCGAGATGCTGGAGTGGGCCGCGACCGGCGACAGCGCGCCGCAGCGGGCGGTCGAGGCGCTGGACGGCTTGGACGGTGCGGCCATCACCACCCTCCACGGCTTCTGCCGCCGCGTGCTCGCCGACCACCCCTTCGAAGCCGGCCTCCCCCCGGTCTTCGACGTCCACGACGAGGCTCGCTCGGCCGTCGCCTTCGAGCAGCGTTGGTACGACACGGTCGACGCGCTGGTGGAGCATCCGACCGACGCTCGGGCCGTGCAGTGGCTCCTCCTCTGCGGCGGGAGCATCGACGGCCTGCGGTCCATGGCCCGAGTCCTCGGGGCCAACTGGGACCTCCTGCGCCGCGACCGGCCGGCACGCGAGCTACCGACCCTCGACGGCGCCGCCGTCCTGTTGCCGCTCGCCGCTGCGCTGGATCTCGCTCTTCGCTGCACCGAGCCCGGCGATCGCCTCCTGGAGCACCTCAGGGCGCTCGCCCCGTACGCCGACCGGCTCCGGGCCGCCACCGATCAGGGTCCGCTGCCCCTCCTCGACGCGCTCGGCGGCCGGCGGGGCAAGCTCAGCGCCGGCAACCGGGGCCGGGCCAACAGCTGGGACGGCTGCAAGCGGGAGGTGCTCGACCTGCTGGCCGCGGCCGAGGAAGCTCGGAGCGCCGTCGTGGCGGGCGCCGTGGATGCCGCACTGGACCGCCTGTGCACCGCCGTCGCGAGCCAGGTCCTTCGGGCCGCCGACAGCCGCCGGCGGGAGGGGCATCTCGAGTACCACGACCTCCTCGTGCTCGCCCGCGACCTGGTCCGCGACCGGCCCGACGTGCGAGCCGCGCTCCACGAGCAGTACCGCTACCTACTGATCGACGAGTACCAGGACACCGACCCCATCCAGGCGGAACTGGCGCTGCGGATCGCCGCCGGGCGCGGCACCCCTGGCGGGGCTGGCGCTGGTGGCGGGGCTGGCGCTGGCGAAGGTGCCCGTGAACCGGACCCGGCTGCCGGCGCGGACGATCCGTGGTCCGAGCCGATCGCACCGGGCCGGCTGTTCTTCGTCGGCGACCCGGTACAGTCCATCTACGCCTTCCGCCGGGCCGACCTGCAGCTGTTCGGGCGCACCAAGGCGCTCGTGGCCGACGGCGACCGGCGGCTCACCACCAACTTCCGCTCGGTTCCCGGCGTGGTGGCATGGATCGACGCCGTCTTCGGCGAGCTGCTCGGCGAGGGGGGCCGGTTCGGCCAGCCGGACTACGTCGCGTCGCGCCCGTACCGCACCGTGGTGGACGGTCGCCGCCCTCCCGTCACGGTGCTCGGTGCGGGCCGACCGCCAGCGCCGTCGTCGGACGAGGCCCTGCGGCGCGAGGCAGCAGAGGTCGCCGCAGTGGCACGCGCCGTCGCCCGCGACGGTTGGCCAGTAGGCGACGACGGCCATCCTGCGTCGCTGGCGGACGTCACCGTGCTCATCCCCACCCGGCGCTCGCTGCCCGCCCTCCAGGAGGCCTTCGAGACGGCCGGGGTACCCTACCGGCTCGAGTCGAGCTCGCTCGTCTTCGCCTCGACCGAGGTGCGTGACCTCGTCGCCGTCCTCCGGGCGATCGACGACCCGACCGACGAGCTGGCGGTCGTGGCGGCCCTCCGCTCGGCCGGGTTCGGGTGCGGTGACGACGACCTGGTCCGTCACCGGTCGACCGGTGGTTCGTGGGACTACCGGATGGACCCTCCCTCCGGGCGTGCCGCCGCAGCCGACGACGCAGCCGCCGCAGCCGCCGCAGCCGACGACGCCCCGACCGGGATTGCCGCTGCGACCACGGACGACCCCGTGGCGGCGGGGTTCGAGTGGTTTCGCCGCCTCCACGCGGCGCGGCACTGGACGGATGTGAGCGGCCTCGTCGCCAAAGTGGTCGACGAGCGGCGGCTCCTCCTGCTGGCCCTCGACGACCACCGGTGGCGTGACAGCTGGCGGCGATTGCGCTTCGTCGTCGACCAGGCTCGACGGTTCACCGAGTCCTCCGGGGGCGACCTGCGGCGCTTCCTCGCGTGGCTCGATGTCCAGGCGGCCGAGGGCACCGGAGTGACCGAGGTCGTCCTGCCCGAGGCCGACCAGGACGCCGTGCGGGTGATGACGATCCACGCCGCCAAGGGGCTCGAGTTCCCCGTCGTCGTCGTGGCCGGCCTCGGCGGCCGGCCGCGGGCGCAGCACCCGGCGGTCCTGTTCGGGCCGGACGGCCCAGAGGTCGGCCTCCGACAGGACCTGTGCACGGCCGGCTACTCGGCGCTTGCCGACCGGCACGGGGACCTCGAACGACAGGAGCGATTGCGGCTGCTCTACGTGGCCACGACCAGGGCGCGGGACCATCTGGTGGTCAGCGTTCACCGGTCCGAGACGGCGACCGGCAGTCTCGCCGCCCAGCTCGACGCCGTCCTGGAGGTGACGGGGGGGGACGGGTGGTCGGTCTGGGACCCCGCCCCGTCGGGGGCCACCGGCACGGCGGTCGATGCCGGCACGGCGGTCGATGGCGGGGTGTCGGGCAGGCCGGCAGAGGGACCGGGGGACCGGGCCGCGTGGCTGGCCGCCCGCCGGGCGCGGCTCGCCGCCCTCCCCGGTGCCGTACCGGCGACTCGGGTGGCGAGCCTGGCGGCGCACGCCGCGGAGGGGGACGCCCCGGGGCCGGCAGCGGGGCCCGGGGTGACCGACCCAGAGGCGGGCGAGACAGCCCACGGCGCCAGCGGCGCCGACGGTGCCGACGCGGCCGGTGCGACGCTGCTCGACGACGGGGAACGACACGACGCCGGCGATGCCAAGCCCGGCTGGCGGAGGGGCCGGGCGGGAACGGCCGTCGGTCGCGCCGTGCACGCCGTGCTCCAGGCCGTCGATCTCGCCACCGGCGACGGGGCGGAGGACCTGTCGGTCGCCTACGCCGAAGCGGAAAGGGTCCCCGAGCGGGCCGGCGAGGTCGGTGCCCTGGTCCGGTTGGCCCTGGCCTCGGCGACCGTGCGCGCCGCCGCCGGGCACGGTCGCTACTGGCGGGAGCTGTACGTCGGGGTGCCGATCGGCGCGCGGGTGCTCGAGGGTTACGTCGACCTCCTCGTCGACGGGCCGGACGGCCTCGAGGTCGTCGACTACAAGACCGACCAGGTGGGCGACGACGACGACCTCGATGCGACCCGGGACCGGTACCGCCTACAAGGGGCGGCCTACGCGTTGGCGGTGACGGAGGCCGTCGGCCGGCCGGTCGTGCGGTGCACGTTCCTCTTCCTGCGGCCCGGCGGGGCGGTGACCCGGACGATCACGGACCTGACGGCGGCCACGGACGAAGTTCGGCGCCTGCTCGACCCCACCGCGCGGTCGTTCGGGTGACGGGGTCCAATGTCGTCACGGGCGATCGAGCACCGGCCCGATTGGTTGCCGAGCCGTTGTGTGCTGCGATCATCCCTGCGGTGACGAAGTCTCAGGTGAATCCCAGGTTCGGCGGCTACCTTGCCATCTGATGACTACCCGGGCGACCGGGATGCTGTACTAGCGGAGCGCAAGCGGCACACAGGTGCCGCGAACGAAGGGAGATGCTGGTGAGGATCCTGGTACTCGGGGGTGACGGCTACCTCGGCTGGCCTACGGCGCTGCACCTGTCGCGCGCTGGCCATGCGGTGGGCGTCGTCGACAACTTCGCCCGGCGCCAGTACGACTTCGAGATGGGGGTCGACAGCCTCGTCCCCATCAAGCACCTCCAGCAACGGGTCCGGACCTGGCGCGAGGTGTCCGGCCTGGACATCGCCTCCTTCGTCGGCGACCTGACCGACGCGGTGTTCGTCCGGCGCACCCTGGACGAGTTCCGCCCCGACGCCGTGGTGCACTTC
>JBOGGF010000098.1:0-5779 GCA_050743965.1 Acidimicrobiales bacterium | reverse complement strand
GCCATGATCGACGTCTCCGACGGGCTGGCGCGCGACCTCCATCGACTGGCGGACGCCTCGGGCGTCGGCTTCCGCCTCGACGGGCTCCCGGTCGCCGACGGCGCCACCGAGGAGGAGGCGTTGGGCGGCGGCGAGGACTACGAGCTGGTGGTGGCCACCGCCAACCCCGAGGCATTGCTGCGGGCGTTCGCCGCCGCCGGGCTGCGGCCGCCGGTGGTCATCGGCGGCTGTTCGGCCGACCCGGCACGGCGGGAGCTGCACGGCGCGGCCCTGGCCCCGACCGGGTGGGAGCACCGCTTGGCGTGAGCGGCGGGGCCGGGCACCGGCGGCGGCACGCCCTCACAGGTTGCCCAGCCGCCAGGTCACCGACGGCCCTCCCATCGATCCCCCGGCCTCGAGGGGGATCGTCTGGGTCCTCGTGCCGACCGACACCACGGCCGACCCGAGGTGCTGGCCGGCGTGCACCGGCGTCGCCACGTGCGGGGGCAGCTCGACTGTCGTCCGCACCCGTTCGCCCGTCAGCCCCAGCACCGACACCGACTTGGCTGCCCGCAGCGGCACCGGTGACGACGCCCACGGCGCCCGGAGCGTGCCGAGGGTCTGGCCCTGGTGCACCACCTGCGCCTGGGCCAGCGAGCGGTCGATGGTGGGGACCAGGGCGGTGGTGGCGTCGAAGGCCGCTGTCAGCGCGCTCGGCTGGGTCGGCGTCGAGGGCTGGCCCAGCACGACGCCGACGACCGTCTCTGTCGCCGTCCCCACCTTGGTGGTGGTGGCGAAGACGAAGCACCCGCCAGCCTGGGGGATGTAGCCCGTCTTCACCCCCACGATGCCGTCCGTCCCGAGCAGCGCGTCCACGTTGTACTGGAGCCCGGCGACGGGCAGTGTCACCTGGGCCATGCCGACCACCGACCGGAAGACCGGGAGCGTCATCGCCGCCATGGCCAGCCGCACCTGGTCGGCGGCGTCGCTCTCGGTGCGGGGCTGGACGCCGGCCGGGTCGGCGTAGTGGGTATGGGCGAGCCCGAGGGTCTTCGCTTCGGCGTTCATCTTCGCCACGAACGCCCCCACGCTGCCGGCGTCCCACGTGGCGAGCATGGTGGCGATGTTGTCCCCCGACGGGATGAGCAGCGCCTCGAGTGCCTGGAGCTCGGTCAGCTGCTCCCCGGCCTGCACGGCGACGACGGAGTCTGTGGCCGCCACGTCCGCCTGGTAGGCGGTGACGTCTGTCGAGCTGACGGTCAGGACCGGCCCCTGCGCGCCGGGGCTGACCGGGTGGTCGTGGAGGAGGAGGTAGGCCGTCATGATCTTGGTGACGCTCCCGAGCGGCGTCGACGCCTGCGACCCGTGGCTCGCCAGCACGCCGTCGCCGGCCACCCCGAAGGCCGACTCGCCCTGGGACGGCCAGGTGAGGGTGGCGGCGGTCCCGCTCAGGGCGGCATCGGTGTGGACCGCCGTGGCCTGCACCGAGCCGGCGGGCCGCACCACCTGGACCACGACGTAGGCGACGGCGGCGATGACGAGGAGGACGGCGCTGCTCAGGACGCGGCTCATGGGTCGCACATGTTGTCACCGACCTTCCGGCCCGTCGTTGCGCCAGGAGGAACCGCAGGTCGAGGGGCGCCGGGCGCGGTCCGATCAGCCGGCGGCGGGCGCCGGGCGTGGTCCGATCAGCCGGCGGCGGGCGCGCGGCGCGGCGGCTTCTGCACCTTGCCGGCCCGCAGGCACGACGTGCAGACGTGCAGCCGCCGGGGCGTGCCATCGATCATGGCGCGCACCCGCTGGATGTTCGGGTCCCAGCGGCGCTTGGTCCGCCGGTGGGAGTGGCTGAGGCTCATGCCGAAGGACGGCTTCTTCCCGCAGAGCTCACAAACCGATGCCATTTGCCGTTGCCTCCTGACGAGGGCCCTCGCCGCCGGACGGGCCGGCCGCTCGGCCTGCCGGGGTCCGGGCGCCGCACCCCGGGGGGTGCTGGGCCAGGTCGACGGCCGCGCCAGGCGCCCGCCATGAACAGGGGAGAAGGTTAGCATCACCCCACATGGACACGCCCATGGCCCTGCGCCCGCAGGAGGTCCGCGCCGCGCTGGTGGCGTTCCGGGACGTGCTGCGCAGCCACCAGCAGGTGCTCAACCGCCTCAACGTCTATCCCGTTCCCGACGGTGACACCGGCACGAACATGGCTCTCACGTTGGAGTCGGTCGTCCAGGAGCTGGCCGGGCTCGGCGACGACGCCGACATGTCGGGGGTCTGCCGGGCGATGGCCCACGGCTCGCTGATGGGCGCCCGCGGCAACTCGGGGGTCATCCTCTCCCAGCTGCTCCGGGGCATCGCCGAGCGGATCGGGCCGAAGGCCGAAGCCGGCCCCGACGACATGGCGGCGGCGCTCGTCACCGCCAGCGAGCTCGCCCAGAAGGCGGTCGTCCGCCCGGTCGAGGGCACGATCCTGACGGTGGCACGGGCCGCCGGCGACGGGGCGACGGCCGGCTGCGAGGCCGGCCGGGAGCTGGTCGCCGTGGTGGAGCAGGCGCGCGAGGCGGCGGCCGAGGCACTGGCCAAGACGCCGACCATGCTCGAGGCCCTGGCGCGGGCGGGGGTCGTCGACGCCGGCGGGTCCGGCTACGTGCTGCTCTTCGACGCCCTGCTCTCGGCGCTCGACGGACGTCCACTGCCGGCGGCGCCGGCGTGCGACTCGGGCAGCGGGCGGCCCGAGGGCGAGCCGCCCGCCACGGGCTCGCCGGTCACCGATCTGCGCTACGAGGTCATGTACCTGCTCGATGCCGGAGACGACACCATCCCGGCCTTCAAGGACGTCTGGGCCGGCGTCGGCGACTCGATCGTGGTCGTCGGCGGGGATGGCCTGTGGAACTGCCACATCCACACCGACGACATCGGGGCGGCGATCGAAGCCGCGCTCGACGCCGGACGGCCGCGCCAGATCCGGGTCACCGACCTGACCGAGCAGGTGGAGGAGGAGCGCTGGGTGCGCGACAGTCCCGCCGCCTCGGGCGACGAGTCGGTCGCCACCACGCCGCCTCCGGTCACGGCGGTGGTGGCGGTCGTGGCGGGGGAGGGCATCGGTCGGATCCTGCGGTCCCTCGGCGTGCTCCAGCTGGTCACCGGCGGCCAGTCGATGAACCCCTCGACCGAGGACCTGCTCCGGGCGGTGGCGGCCGTGCCGTCGGACCAGGTGGTGCTCCTGCCCAACAACAAGAACATCCGGGCGGTCGCCGCCCAGGTCGACTCGCTGACCGACAAGACGGTCCGGGTGGTCCCGACCTGCTCGATCGTCGAGGGCTTCGCCGCCCTGCTCGACTACGACCCCGACGCCGACGGCGAGACCAACGCCACCGCGATGGCGGCGTCGGCCGGGCGGGTGACGGCGGCGGAGGTCACCCGGGCCGTGCGGAACGCCCAGACCGAGGCCGGCCCGGTGCGCGAGGGCGACTGGCTGGGCCTCGGGCCGGCGGGCATCGTGGCGGTGGCCGGCACCGTGGCCGGCGCCGTCCTGCGGCTGCTCGAAGTCCTGCTGGCGCCGGGCCACGAGCTCGTCACCCTGATCGAGGGGGAGGGCGCGACGCCGGCTGACACCCGCCGGATCACCGAATGGGTGCGGGAGGAGCGGCCTGGCGTGGCGGTCGAGGTCCATCACGGCGGACAGCCCCTCTCCCCCTACCTCCTCGGGATCGAGTGAACGACCGGACGCCCGCCCGGACGCTGCGCGACCTCACCGAGATCCCGGTCACCCGGCTGAAGGGACTGGGCGAGAAGAAGGCGGCGGCGCTGGCCGAATGGGGCGTCGAATCGGTCTTCGACCTGCTGACCACCTACCCGTACCGCTACGTCGACCGCAGCCGCCAGGCCGACTTGGCCGACCTGGCCGTCGGTGACGAGGCGGTGGTGCTGGCGACGGTGCAGCGGGCGTCCGCCCGCCGGACGCGCCAGGGGCGGTCCCTGGTCGAGCTGGCCGTCCACGACGGCACCGCCGGGATGAAGGTCGTGTTCTTCAACCAGCCGTGGCGCGCCCGGCAGCTGTCGGCCGGGACCGAGGCGCTCTTCTTCGGCAAGCTCGACACGTACCGCGGTGGCGGCCAGATGACCAACCCGGTGGTGGACGTCGTGGGGGCGGCGGCGAGCGAGGACCCCCGCGACGCGGCTCGCCGGACCCTGCGGGTGATCCCCATCTACCCGGCGTCGGCCAAGGTGGGCCTCAGCAGCTGGGAGGTCGGCGGGTGGGTGGACGAGGCGATCCGACGGACCGGGGAGCTGGCCGACTCGCTACCGCCGGCGTGGCGCCACGAGCTTGGGCTCGTCGAGCGGACGGAGGCGCTGCGGCGGGTGCACCTGCCCGCGGCGGCCGGCGACGAGCGGCCGGGCCGCCGCCGCCTGGCCTTCGACGAGCTCTTCCGCCTCCAGCTGGCCCTGGTGCTGCGGCGGCGCGCTCTCGAGCGGGACGCCCGGGCAATCCGCCACCACGTGTCGCCCCTCGACGTCGTCGCGACGGGGCCGAAGCAGCGCGGCGACGGCACCACGCTCGTGCGCCGCTTCCTTTCGGGGCTGCCGTTCGCCCTGACGACGGCGCAGCGCCGGGCACTGGCAGCGATCTTCGCCGAGCTGGCCGGGCCACTGCCCATGCACCGCCTCCTGCAGGGTGACGTTGGCTCGGGCAAGACGGTGGTGGCGGTGGCGGCGCTGCTGGCATCGGTGCAGGGCGGCCACCAGGGCGCGCTCATGGCGCCGACGGAGGTGCTGGCCGAGCAGCACCACATGGCCGTACGCTCGCTCCTCGACGGCCTGGCCGTGCCCGATCCCGAGCGCCTCGGCGAGCGCCCCGTCACCGTTGCCCTCCTCACCAACCGCACCACCGGCGCCAAGCGCGCCCGACTCCTCGAGGGCCTGAGGACGGGCGCCGTCGACCTGGTGGTCGGCACCCACGCCCTGCTGACCGACGAGGTGGTCTTCCACTCGCTCGGCGTGGTCGTCATCGACGAGCAGCACCGTTTCGGCGTCGAGCAGCGGGCGGCGTTGCGCGACAAGGGACGCTCGTCGGTGGTGGCGGCCGGGGCGGCCGGGGCGGTCGGTGCGGTCGCCGGGGGCGAAGCCGGTGCGGTCGCCGGGGGCGAAGCCGGTGCGGAGGTCGGGGCGGAGGTCGGGGCGGATCCCGACCTGCTGGTGATGACGGCGACGCCCATCCCCCGCACCGCCGCCATGGTGCTCTTCGGCGATCTCGACATGGTCGTCCTCGACGAGCTGCCGCCTGGCCGGACGCCGGTGACGACCGCCTGGGCCCGCACGCCGGCCCAGCAGGCGGCTGCGTGGCACCGGGTGATCGACCAGGTCACCGCCGGCAACCGGGCGTACGTCGTCTGCCCGCTGGTCGATGGCTCCGAGCGAGTCCAGGCCCGCTCGGCCACCGAGGAGCGGGAGCGATTGGAGGCCGAGGTCCTCCCGGGGCTCCGCCTGGGGCTCCTGCACGGCCAGATGCGGGCGTCAGCGAAGGAGGCCGCCATGGCCGCGTTCCGCTCGGGAGAGGTGCAGGTGCTGGTGGCCACCACGGTCGTGGAGGTGGGTGTCGACGTGCCCGAGGCCACCGTGATGGTGGTCGAGGACGCCGACCGGTTCGGGATCGCCCAGCTGCACCAGCTGCGGGGGCGGGTCGGCCGCAGCGATCGCCCGAGCTGGTGCTACCTCCTGTCCGCCGGCGGGTCGGACGACGCCACGGCCCGCCTCGCCGCCCTGGAGCGGACCACCGACGGCTTCGAGCTGGCCGAGGTCGACCTCGGCC
>JBOGGF010000097.1:0-2282 GCA_050743965.1 Acidimicrobiales bacterium | reverse complement strand
CTCATCCTGTCCGCGCATCCACGCGGCGAGGTCCTCGTCGAGAATGCGCACCAGCCGGCCGACGCGCCGGGCCCGGAGCCGGCCCTGGGCGATCTCCCGGCGGATCGTCCACGGCGAGCACCGGGCGGCGTCGGCGGCCTCGGACACGAGGAGAAGACGAGGGAGCTGCATCACTCGGCCGCTTCCGGGAACAGCTCGTCCTCGGGCTTGCCGAGCGCTTCGGTGACCCGGCGTCGCAGCGCCGGCCAAGCGGCGACGCGTCCGTTCAGGACCAGCCCCAAGGTGCCGGCCGACACACCGGCGATCGGGGCGAAGGCCCTCTGAGTGAGGCCGCGCTTCGTCAGCTCGACCTTCACGGGGTGGATATGGGGCATGCTTCCTCCAAGCCCGATCCCGCGGGATCAGGATGGAGGGGTTTTGGCCGGATTGCCCCTACCGGTCCGGCGCCGACGCCAAACTGCGCCAGCGTAACTACAGAAGTGGTATTGTGCCCGGGGTGCAGCGCGTTGTCAACCCGGTGGATCTCGACCGCTCGATCGAGCCCGTCCGCGACCCCGACCTCGACCGGGCACTCGACCCCTACCGCAGCATTACCCTGCGGGTTCGGTGTGGGGTCTGCCGGCGCATCATGGCCGAAGCCCGGCCGTTCCCCCGCTACCCGACCATCTGGGTCAACCGCTCCTTCCGGCTCCGGGACGGCATCTCGCGGCCGGCCATGAGCGCCGAGAGCGTCGACGGCCTAGAGCTGGTCGAGGGCGGGACGTGGCGCTTCACCTGCGTCTCGAGGTGCAGCGGCCGCAACCCTCGGTCGTGGGTCGTGTCGAACCGGGATCTCGTCCTGGCGTTCATCGTGGTGGCCCGGGCCGGTGGGACCGAGCTGGTGTTCGGGGAGAACGTCTAGCTCAACCTCGACTAGACGTCGAGCATCGACTCCGCCGGCGCCAGCGCCTTCCCGACGACCCCGGCGATCAGCTCCCCGGCTGCTGCGCCGCGGTCGTCGTCGGCGTGGAGGTACGTGCCGGCCATCACGGCGGGGGAGTGGCCGAGCTGGCGGGCGGCCACCGCCAGGTCGACGCCGGCCGCGGACAGCTCACTGGCGGCGAAATGGCGCAGCGTGTGGAGGTGGGCGTCGATCTTGCACCGCTTGGCCAGCGCGCCGACGTACTCGGTCATCGACTTGGCCCGCATCGGCGTCTCGCCCCCGTCGTAGCTGAGCAGCCACCCGTCCGGCTCCGCGGCCATCCGCTCGATCAGAACCCGCCGGTAGCCGTCGAGCATCGCCACCCCGGCGGCGCCGATGAACACCTTGCGGGGCTTCTTGGTCTTGGTGAACGTGTTGAGGTGCTGGCCCCCCTTGCCGGGTACCCACGCGCGCTCGACCCGCACCGTGGCGCGCTCCCGGTCGACGTCCTCCCACCGGATCCCGGCGAGCTCGCCTCGCCGACAGCCGGTGATCGCGCCGAGGGCGAGCATCACGGCCATGTCGGGGTCATCGGCGAGCGCCGCGGCGTACAGCCGGCCAAGCTCCTCGACGGTGATGCTGGGGGCCTCGGTGTCGGCGCCCGCCAGCTTCGCTCCCCTCGCCGGATTGGACGCCAGCCAGCCCCAGGTGACGCCCTGGGCAAGCGCGGCGGACAGGACCGCATGATCGGTCCGGACCGTCCTCGGCCTGAGCCCCTTGTCGGCCAGGGCGCCGAGGTACCGGTCGACGTCGTGGGCGGTGAGCTTGTCGAGCCGGATCCCGCCGAGCGCCGGGCGGATGTGCCGGTCGGCATGCGCCCGGTAGGTCTCGACGGTCGACCGGGCCCGCCCCTGGCGCTCGACGTTGACGAGCCAGTCGGTGAGCAGCTTTCCGACCGTCGTCTTCGGTCCGACCGACCGGTCCTGATGGGCCTTGGCCGCCATCTCGACCAGCTCCCGGGCCGCTTCGCGCTTGCCGCCCCGGAAGACCTTGGACTGGTGGACCGGCGGCCCCTGGGCGACGATGCGGCCGGCATCGTCCCGGACGGTGCGGTCGGGGTCACGTCCGACGTAGACCCGCAGCTCCCATCGGCGCTCGCCGGTGCGCTTCGACGACGCCAGCTCCCGCATGCTCCCGTTCATCGGACCTCCCATAGTTGGGACGTAGTTGGGATGATCGGTCATTGTACCAGGTTGACGGTGAGCCGGCCTGTAGGCGGGGTTCTGTCCAGCCTCTAGGAGGCCTGGGTGGCCATCCATCTACGCGGCCTACCTGGGGACTGCTCCCTCCGAGGAGGGAGCGGACGGGCCGCCCGTGTCCC
>JBOGGF010000096.1:0-5787 GCA_050743965.1 Acidimicrobiales bacterium | reverse complement strand
CCTTCGACCTGCGCCACACCGAGCGACGCCGCCCCGGCACCGCCACGACCACCGGCACCGCCACGACCGCCGGCACCGCCACGACCACCGGCACCGCCACGACCGCCGGCACCGCCACGACCGCCGGCACCGCCACGACCGCCACCGCAGGAAGGGAGCGCGACGCATGAGCCCCAGACCCGGTCTCGTCCTAGAGGTGGACCGCTCCACCCCGCCGACCCTCTTCTGGCACGGCGAGCGCTTCGTGCTCGAGCGCCTGCCCGAGGGCAGCAGGGTGCTCTACGCCCCTGAGCCGCTGCCGCCGTTCGAGGACCCGGTTGCCGCCATCCGCCACGCTCTGCTCCATCCCGAGGGGGACCGTGATCCGCTTCCGGCCCTGCTCCGGCCGGGGATGCGCCTCACCATCTGCTTCGACGACGTCTCCCTCCCGCTCCCGCCGATGGCCGCGCCGGACGCCCGCCAGCTGGTGATCGAGCAGGTGCTGGACATGGCGGCCGAGGCCGGGGTCGACGACGTGGTCCTCGTCGCCGCGCTCGCCCTGCACCGCCGCATGACCGAGGCCGAGCTCCGCCACGCTTTGGGCGACCGCATCTACGACGCCTTCGCTCCGCACGGCCTGTTGACCCAGCACGACGCCGAGGACCCCGACGAGCTGGTCCATCTGGGCACGACCGACCGCGGTGAGGAGGTCGAGATCAACAAGCGGGCGGCCACCAGCGACCTGCTCGTGTACGTGAACATCAACCTGGTGGCCATGGACGGCGGCCACAAGAGCGTGGCCACCGGGCTGGCCAGCTATCGCAGCCTGCGCCACCACCACAACCCGCACACCATGCAGCACAGCCGCTCGTTCATGGACGCCCCGTCCTCGGAGCTGCACTCGTCCAACTGGCGGATGGGCCACCTCATCGCCGACAGCGGCGTCAAGGTCTTCCAGATCGAGACCACCCTCAACAACGACGCCTTCCCCGACAGCTTCGCCTTCCTCCAGAAGCGGGAGTGGGAGTGGACGCTGCGCGACCGGGCCAGCTTCATGGCCGCGTCGGCGGCCCTCGAGCGGACCCCGCCGCGGCTCGCCCGCCAGATCTTCCACTCGGTCCGTGCGCCCTACGGCCTCACCTCGGTCCAGGCCGGCGAGGTCGAGGCGGTGCACGCCGTCACGACCGAGAACGTCTGGCGCCAGCAGGGCGTCGAGGTGCACGGGCAGACCGACGTCCTCACCCTGGGGCTGCCCTACATCTGCCCCTACAACGTCAACTCGATCATGAACCCGATCCTCGTGGCGTGCCTGGGGCTCGGCTACTTCTTCAACATGTACCGGGGCCGCCCGCTGGTGCGAGAGGGCGGCGTCGTCGTGCTCCATCACCCGACGCCGTGGGAATTCCACCCGGGACACCACCCGAGCTACATCGACTTCTTCGAGGAGGTCCTGGCCCAGACGACCGACCCCGTCGAGATGTCCAAGACCTACGAGGAAGCCTTCGCCACCGACCCGTGGTATGTCCACCTCTACCGCACCGGCCACGCCTACCACGGCGTGCATCCCTTCTACATGTGGTACTGGTGCGCCCACGCCCTCCAGCACGTCGGCCGGGTGATCGTGGTCGGAGGCGACCCGGCGGCGGTGCGCCGGATGGGCTTCTCCCCCGCCAGCAGCCTCGACGACGCCCTGGAGCTCGCCCGCGACGTCGTGGGCCCGGCCCCCACCCTCACCCATGTCCACGCGCCACCGCTCCTCATGGCGGACGTCAAGTGAGACGCGGCTTCCCCCTCGGCGCACCGACCTGGCCCGGCAGCGTCGACCGGCCGCCGCCCGAGCGCCGGGTCGGGCTCGACTACGACCACGAGTGGTCCCGCCGCTATCCGGTCCGCCTGGCCCGCGCGGTGGTGCTCGACAACGTCACCCGTCCCCTTGCCCGGGCCGTGGCGCCCACGACGGTGCGCGGCGACGAGCACCTCCGCCACGTCGCGGCCCCCGTGATCTTCGCCGCCAACCACGCCAGCCACCTCGACACCCCGCTCCTGCTCACCACCCTGCCGGCCCGCTTCCGCCACCGGACCGTGGTGGCGGCAGCGTCCGACTACTTCTTCGACCGACGGTGGAAGGCGATGCTGTGGTCGTTCAGCCTGGCGGCCATCCCCATCGAGCGGAGCCGGGTCAACCGCCGCTCGGCCGACACCGCCGCCGAGCTGCTCGACGATGGCTGGAGCCTGGTGATCTTTCCCGAGGGCGGCCGCTCGCCGGACGGGTGGGCCCAGCCCTTCCACCCGGCGAGCGCCGCCTACTTGGCGCGCCGGACCGGGCGCCCGGTAGTGCCGGTCCACCTCCACGGCACCCGTGAAGTGCTCCCGAAGTCGGCCGCCGGCCGCAAGGGCGGGCGGCCGCCGGGCGGGTCGGGCACCGAGGCCAAGGGCCAGCGTCCCATCCGCCGCTCCCCGGTGGACATCCTCTTCGGCCCGCCCCTCAGCCCCGACGTGGGCGAGGACGTCCGCCGGTTCGGGGTCCGCATCGAGGCGGCCGTCGCCACCCTCGCCGACGAGGTGACGACCGACTGGTGGACCGCCCGCCGACGGGCCGCCGCCGGCACCAGCCCCTCGGCCCGCGGCCCGGCGGGTTCCCCGTGGCGCCGGGCGTGGGCGCTCGGGCCACCGCCCGCCACCCGGGCGCCAGACGCCTGGCCGTGACCCTCGCCGTGACCCTCGCCGTGACCCCGACCGGTCCCTGACGGCTGCGCACACGGTGCGGGCGCCGACATCGCCTATACATCGTCCCGTGGACGAGACGGCCGACGTGCTGTGGGAGCGGGGGCCGGACCTCGACCTCACCGTCGTCGTCCCCTACTTCAATCCGGGGGCCCGGGTCCGCGACACCATCGACGAGCTGGTGCGGACGCTCGCCACCACCGGCACCACCTTCGAGGTGATCGCAGTCTCCGACGGGTCGACCGACGGGAGCGAGGGCAGCCTGGCGGGCTTGTGGCCCGATGTCGTCCGCACGGTCCGCCTGGAGAAGAACCGGGGCAAGGGCGAGGCACTGCGGGCCGGCTTCACCCGGGGACGGGGCCGCTTCCTCGGCTTCATCGACGCTGACGGCGACCTCCCGCCGGACCAGATCGCCGCCATGGCGGCCCTGGCAGCGGGCACGACGGATCCGGCCGGGCCCCCGGACGTCGTGCTGGGGTCCAAGCGCGACCCCCGGTCGGAGGTCGTCTACCCCCCGATGCGCCGCCTGTACTCGTGGCTGTGGCAGCAGCTGGTGTTCGTCCTCTTCGACCTGCGGGTGCGCGACACCCAGACGGGGCTCAAGCTGGCCCGGCGGGAGGTGATCGCCGATGCTCTGCCACGGATGCTGGAGAAGCGGTTCGCCTTCGACCTCGAGCTGCTGATCGTGGCCCGCCGCCTCGGCTACCGCCGGTTCGTCGAGATGCCGGTGCGCATCCGCCAGCGTTTCGGCAGCACGGTCTCGATCCGGGCCGCGGCCGGCATGCTCCTCGATCTCCTGGCCATCTTCTACCGGCTGCGGATCCTCCGGTACTACGACCGTCCTCCGGCTTGAGCGCCGGCGGCCGGCCGTCACCTCAGCCAGGACCGCCATGACCGCCATGCCCGCCCGCGCCGGGACGCCGCTGCCAGCCGCTCGGACCGCAGCGCCGACTCCTCGGCGTCGTCGAGCGGTGCCAGCTCCGTGCCCACCGCCCATCCGAGAAGGAGGTCGGCCAAGGCCGGGTTCCGGGCGAGCACCGGGCCGTGCAAGTAGGTGCCCACGACCCGCTCGCCCACGGCCCCCTCGATCCCCTCCCCGGCGCCGTTGCCCACGCCCACCACCACCCGGCCGAGCGGGCGGGCACCGGGCCCGAGGGTGGTCGCACCGCCGTGGTTCTCGAAGCCGGTGAGCGGCGGCAAGCCCGGCACGGCCGGGTCGGCCACCAGCTCCCCCACCGCCCGGGGCCCGGGGCCCTTGGTGGTGGCGACGTCGAGCAGCCCGAGCCCCTCGTGGCGCCGGCCGTCGGCCCCGGGGAAGGTGCGGCCGGCGACCTGGAAGCCGGCGCACACGGCGAGCACCGCCGCTCCCCGCTCGTGAGCCCGCGCCAGCGCGCCGTCCTCGGCCAGTATGGCCGCGGCGCGCACCTCGGGCCCGTCCTCGCCCCCGCCGAGGCAGTAGACGTCGGCGGTGGGCACCGGGGTCCCCGAGGACACCTCGACCAGGTCCGTGTCGATGCCACGCCACGCCGCCCGCCGGGCGAGCACCACGCCGTTGCCCCCGTCGCCGTAGGTGCCCAGGAGGTCCGGCAGCAGGACGGCGACGACGAGGCTCACCGTCGACCGAGGAGGTCGTGGAAGGCGGTGTAATTGCCGATGAAGTCGACCTCGGGGCTGGCGCCGGCCAGGATGGTGCCGGCATCGGCAGGATCGGGCCGGCCGGCGACGGAGCGGACCGCCGCCACCGGGTCGGGCAGGGTCGTGTGGGCCACCTCGGCGTAGCGGAGGCACACCGCCAGGTCCCGGCACCGCTCGCCCGTGGCCACCACCGGGCGACCGCGCAGGCGCTCGAACGGCACGTCCCACAGCCACGACGGGTCGCGGCCGTCGGCAACCCGGGCGTTGATGCCGACGACCACCGGCCCGGCTCCGGGGCATACGAGGTCGAGGAGCTCGCTCCAGCCCGCCGGGTTCTTGGCCAGCATCACGCGGGTCGGGACGCCCGCCACCGCCCGAACGGCGAAACGGCCCGCCACCTCTTCGACGGCGGCCATGCGGCCGAGGGCTCGCCCGGCCGGGACGCCCAGGACCTCGGCGGCGGCGGCGGCCAGGGTGGCATTGGCCTGGTTGAACCGGCCCGGGATGGCGAGGGCCACCGGGACGCGGCGTCCGTCGGCGAACCGTGCTTCGGCGAACCGTGCTTCGGCACCCCCGCCCTCGCGCCCCACCCACACGTCGAGGGGAGGGCGGGCGAAGCCGCAGGCGCACGACCAGCCGTCCGGGGCGAAGTCGATCCGGCCCTCGCAGGCCGGGCAGCCCACGGCGTCCAACCGCCACCCGAGGCCGGCCCCGACCCAGATCACCCGCTCGGCGGTCCCGGCGCCCCAGGCGACGAGCGGGTCGTCGGCATTGGCGACCACCGTGGTGGCCGGGACCCGACCGAGCGCCTCGCGCCACCGCCCGGCGAGAATGCGGACCTCGCTGGTCCGGTCCAGCTGGTCACGGGACAGGTTGAGCAGCACCACAACCCGCGGCGTCAGGTCGGCCACAAGGCCGGGCACGTAGCCCTCGTCGGCTTCGAGGACCGCCGTCGCGCCCGGTGGACCGGCCACGAGCGCCGCCACGTGGCCCTCGGGCATGTTGGACCCCGTAGCGTTGGTCACCACCGGGCCCAGGTCGGCCACTGCCACCGACAGCAGGCGCGTCGTCGTGGTCTTCCCGTTCGTCCCGGTCACCAGGGCCACGGGCCGCCCCGACGCAAGCCGGGACAGCAGGCGGCGGTCGACCGCCAGACCGGCACGCCCGCCCACGACCGTGCCGCTCCCCACGCCCATGCGGCGGGAGACGGCATTGACCGTCCGGGTGAGGGCTGCGGCCGCTCGCGTCCGGGGAGGGAGGAGGGCGCCGGCCACGGCAGCCGAGGCTACCTGGCACACACCGCCTGGCAGCCGCTGGCCGGGTGCGAAGGTGGTCGGCACCGCCAGCGGGGGCCGGCCAGGCCCACGGGACCACCACGCCCTGGCGGCGCCGGCCGAAGAGGGACACAGAGGTGAAGGGACAACATGGCACCCCACACGCGGTGAAGGG
>JBOGGF010000095.1:0-2509 GCA_050743965.1 Acidimicrobiales bacterium | reverse complement strand
CCGTCGTCGCTCCCGCCGGGCGCGTCGGCTGCCGCGCCCGGGCGGCTGCCCGCCCGACCGGCGGTGGCCCGCGCCAGGGCCCTCGACTGGGCCCGGGCCTTCATCGCCCGAGCCTCGCGTGCCGCCGCGCGGCGGTGGCGAAGGGGCAAGAACCACCAGTCCAGCCAGCGGCGGCGCCCGAGCAGGCCGAGGGCCACCACGAGCCAGGCGGCCAGCGCCAGGAGCTCGACGAGCGGATCGAGGAGGCCGCCGTCGAAGCGCAGGGTGGCGCCGCCGGGGCGCACGCCCGTGTATTGGGACGCCCAGCCGAAGGCCGTCCGGCGCCGCACCGCCCGGCCGTTGACGGTCAGGTGCCACCCGGACGCCGGCGCGCTCGACGACAGCACCGTCCCTCGACGGACCGGCCCCGTGAACCCGTGGGCTCCGGCCGACCGCCCCAGGACCCGCCGCCAGCCGGCGACGTCGGCGGCCGTCGGGCGCGACGCCCGCACCGGCACCGGTCCGCCCGATCGCTGGGCCCGCTCGGGCATGTACGCCGTGTTCTCGAAGACCTCGTAGCCGTTGGCGCTGGTCGCTGCCTGGCGCAGGTCCTCCTGGGTCACCAGCGAGTGGACCAGCCCGGACGGCGGCAACACCGTCAGGTTCGGCGGCGCCCCTGTGGGCCGCGGCGCCACGGAGTCGACCACCACGACGTAGCGGACGGCCGCCGGGGCCAGCAGCTTCCCGAGCCGGACGGTCCGCCCCTGGGACGCCAGCGTCACGTCGTGGGCCAGCGTCGAGGCAGGCCCGGGCGCCGCCGGCATCCACAGGTCGGCCACGTCCGGCAGCTCGCCGTCGGTGGTGGCGTAGGCCAGCTGCCCGCCGGCCGACCAGGAGCCCATCGGCAGCACCTGAGGCGCCCCCAGCCACAGGACCCGGTAGCCGCCGGCGCGCGTGGCCGAGGCCGGGGCGAGGGACGACAGGACCTGGGCGTAGCCCGTTGTCGCCAGCCCCCACCGGCCGTCGGCCGTCTCCGCCACCACCGGCAGCAGCCCGACCGCCACCGCCGCCACGGCGGCGACCGAGGCCAGCTGGCGCCAGCCGAACGCGTAGCCGGCCAGGTCGTTCTCGAAGGCCGCCACGCCGATGCCGATGCAGCAGGCCACCGACGCCGCCGCCGGTGCCAGCAGGGCGTCGACCGACGGGGTGAACGGCGCCGACCAGCCCCGGACCGAGGCGAGGGCCAGCAGCCACCCGCACCCGGCGACCGCCCACAACCGTCCGGCCCAGGCCAGCCGGGCCTGCCGGCCCACGAGGAGGGGAAGGGCGGCGGCACCCAGCAGCAGCCAGCCGAGGGCCGAGCCGCCCACCGGTCCGACGGCGAAGCGGAGGAGGTCGCTCCACCCCGGGGCCCCGGGCGCCGCCGACACGAGGCCGAGCACCGAGAGGGCGCCGGTGCCCGCGGTCAGGGTCCCCACGAGCCACGGAAGGCAGAGGAGGGCCGTGACCGCGGTGCCGCCGGTGGCGACCACGGCGGCGCGGGCCCCCGCCCGCCAGTCGCCGACCACCAGCGAGCCGAGTACCAGCCCGAGCCCGCCGAGGAGCACCACGACGACCGTCACCGGTGCGAGCGCCACCGCCACCGCCTCCACCGTCCCCAGGGCGAGGACCTGCCCGGCCAGCGACGAGCGCCAGCCGGTCCGGCCGGTGGCGAAAGGCGCCCGTCCGGTGGCGCGGGCCAGCCGAGCCAACAGCCACGGGGCGGCGGCGTAGGCGACGAGCCCGTCCCACCGCCCCCGGGACAGCGCGTCGTACGGCAGTGCCAGGCCCAGGTAGGCGAGGGCGCCGGCGAAGCGAGCCCGCGGCGAGGCGAACGGCCGGAGCAGGCGCGAGCAACCCCAGGCACCGACGGGCAGCGCACCGAGGACCATCACCTTCTCCAGCTGGCCCATGTGGCCGAGGAGGGCAACGCCGAACGCCCCCAGGACGGCGAAGCCGGGGCTGGCAGGTGCCGTCGTGCCCACGCCGGCCGGCTGCCAGGCGGCGACGAGCTGGTGCCAGGTGCCGGTCCAGCTGAGGAACGGGAGGAACTGCCCCACCGACGGCAGGTGGCTGGCGAGGAGCCCTCGCGAGCCGACGACGAGCAGCGCCGCAGCAACGCCCCACACCGTCACGCGGGCCCGCCGGGTCCCGAGCAAGAGGCGAGGGACGCGGCGCCCGAAGCGGTCCCGGCCGGCGCGCCGCCCGAGGTCCAGCTCGTCGAAGTTGGCGTCCTCGGAGAACGCCACCCCGACGGTGCCCGTGAGCACCGGCTCCGCCGTGCCGTCGCCTGTCTGGGCGGCACGCTCGGCCGTCGCCGGGCGGACCCCGCTGGCGACCTCGAAGCCCTGGTGGGCCAGGCGGGAGGCGTAGGTCCCCAGCCGGGCGCTGCCGCGCAGCTGCAGCGCCCGCACCTGGCGGTCGGACCGCACCCGGCGCCGGCGCAGCGCCGACCGGCGCCGGCGCAGCTCGCCGCGGCGGGCAACGTTCC
>JBOGGF010000094.1:0-1971 GCA_050743965.1 Acidimicrobiales bacterium | reverse complement strand
CTGCGGGTCGTGGCCGAGGGCGTCGAGGACCTCCGGGAGCTCGAGCTGCTCGCCCGCATGCGGGTCGACCGGGTCCAGGGCTGGCTGTTCAGCAAGGCCGTGCCCCACGGCGAGGTGCCGTCGGTGGCCGACTTCCCGGCGGCGGCGCGCCGCCGGCGGGCGTGGCCCCGCCGGTCCTGACCGCGGTGACGCCGGCTCAGGCGCCGGCGGTGCACCCGGCCGTCACTCCCTCGCACCACGGCTCGGCCAGGTCGAGCCCGTCGGGGAGATGCTCGCCCCGGAAGAGCCCGCTGGCCGGCGAGGTACGGGAGAGGGCGTCGGCGGCCAGCACCATCGCCGCCGACGTGTAGCTGGTGCGCTCGCCCTCGGGAAACGACACCTCGTCTGGATGGACAAGGCCGGTCCAGTAGTTGCCGTCCGGCAGCCGGTGCCCCTGCCCGGCCGCCAGGAGCTCGACCGCCAGGTCGTCCATGCCCAGCGCGTCGAGGGCGAGGACGCACTCGGCCGTCTCGGCGGCGGTGACCCAGTCGTTGGTCGACACGCACCGCACCCCGAGACCGTCCATGACGAATGTCCCCCAGCCGTCCTCGATGCGCCGGCGGCCGGGGTCGCCCACGATCGCTCCCGACAGCACCGGGTAGTACCAGTCCATGGCGAACTCGTCCTTGGGAGCGAAGGCACCCGGGTGGTGGGCGACGGCGTGGCCGAGGCGCCCGGCGGCCAGCTCCCAGTCGGGCCGCTCCCGGCCGAGCCGCTCGGCGGCCGCCACCCCGCACCGCAGGCTGTGGTAGATCGACGACGACCCGGTGAGGAGGGCGTAGCCCTCCGGCCGGCCGGCCGGGTCCAGGGACCACCGCACCGAACCGTCGGGCCGCTGCCAGCGGAGCACGAAGTCGAGGGCCCGCTCGACGGTCGGCCAGTGCCGGCGGAGCAGGCCGGTGTCACCCGTCACCAGGGTGTGGTGCCAGAGCCCGGCCGCCACGTAGGCGCACACGTTGGTGTCGAGACGCGGGTCCTCGACCGAGTCGCCCACGTAGTAGTTGAACCAGCTCCCGTCGGCCAGCTGCGTCGCCACCAACCAGTCGTAGGCCCGCTCGGCCTCGTCTCGCAGCCCGCAGACGGCGAGGGCCATGGCCGCCTCCACGTGGTTCCACGGATCGCAGTGCCCGCCGCGGAACCACGGGATCATCCCGTCGGGCCGCTGGACGTCGGCGATCGCCCGAGCGGTGGCCAGCACCTGGCCGGCGCTGAGCACCCCGGGCACCTCCGGCAACGGCGGCGCGGCGGTGGTGCGAGCCGCGCCGGGCACCTCCCATCCGGGCCCCGCCGGCCAGGGGGCGCTCACGCTCCGGCTCCGGCCGTGGCACCGGCCGTGGCACCGGCCGTGACCCGATCGCCCGGCGACGGCTCGGGCGGTGGCTCCGGCGCTCGATCGGGCTTGCGCAGGTAGACGACCCGGCTCTTGCCGATGAGCGGGTTGAGGGCCCGATC
This sequence comes from Acidimicrobiales bacterium, assembly GCA_050743965.1. Classification (GTDB taxonomy): domain Bacteria; phylum Actinomycetota; class Acidimicrobiia; order Acidimicrobiales; family RAAP-2; genus DAHUZJ01. The sequence continues at coordinate 480 of JBOGGF010000094.1, read as the reverse complement.
GGCCAGGCGCGTCACCCAGGGCCCCCGGACGATGTCCCACACCAAGAGCTTGTGGTAGGCGGCGACGGCCGGGTGACGGTCGTTGGTCGGTCCCACGAGGCAACGGAGCCACCAGTAGGGAGAGTGGAGGCCGTGGGCATGGTGGGCGCCGGTCGGCACGAGCCCGACCGAGCGCAGCCGGGATGCCAGGGTGGCCCGCCGGTAGATCCGCACGTGCCCGCCCGGCACGTCGTGGTACTCGTGCGACAGGGACCAGTTGACCAGCTCCGGACCGAAGCGCGGCACGGTGACCGCCATGGTCCCCCCCGGCCGCAGGACCCGCGCCAGCTCCCCCATGGCCGCCACGTCGTCGGGGATGTGCTCGAGCACCTCCGAGGCGATCACCCGGTCGAAGGTGGCGTCGGCGAACGGCAGACGCAGCGCGTCGCCCCGGACCGCCCCCGCCCGAACCGTGCCCTCGTCCAGCTCCCCGGCCGCCAC
>JBOGGF010000093.1:0-3445 GCA_050743965.1 Acidimicrobiales bacterium | reverse complement strand
GAGGTCGAGATCGGCGGCGCTCGGGGTCTCCGTGAGCCCTCACGCGCTGCGCCACTCCTGCGCGACCCACATGCTCGCCCACGGGGCAGACGTCCGCGTCGTCCAGGAGCTGCTCGGGCACGCGTCGGTCACGACCACCCAGCTCTACACCAAGATCACCGACGACCACCTGCGTGCCGCGTACGAGGCGGCCCACCCGCGCGCCGGCGCCGCCTCGACGTCACGCCGGTGACCACCGAGCGACACGCCCCGGTGGCTCGGTGGCGATGCCGAGACATCTCGGGGGTGGAGAGCATCTAGGCTTTGTGGTATGTCGAGCGATGCTCCTACCGCGGACGCGCAAGTGGACTACCGCCGGCTCCTCGAGGAGGAGCGAGTGGACCTGCGCGCCCAGCTGGCCGAGCTCGGCTTCGGCGAGAGCGGCGCGCTGATCTACGACGCGAATTTTGCCGACACGAGCCAGGTCTCGGCCGAGCGGGGCGAAGCGGCGGCCCTCGGCGGGCAGCTGCAAGAAGCCCTGGGCGAGGTGGAGGCGGCGCTCGCCCGCCTGGCCGACGGCAGCTACGGCCGGTGCCAGGGGTGCGACAAGCCGATCGACCCGGCGCGCCTGGAGGCCAAGCCGGCGGCGCGCCGGTGCATCACCTGCGCTTCGCGGAACTGACGCGGTGACCGACGGCGCTCCTTGGGAGCCCGGCGCACCACGCCCGCCGCGCCAGCACGCCTACCCCACAGCGGTCACCCCGCCGCGCACCGAGACGCCGCCGCGCCCCCAACCGCCCCCCAGCGGGGGACCGTGGGGCCCGGGCACCGGGCCGTGGACCGGTCAGGACCGTCGGCAGGGCCGCGACTTCGGTGGGGGCAACGGCGACGGGACCGGCCACAACGGCAACGGCGGCGGCGGTTGGTGGGGCGGCGGGCGACGTCCCACGCCACCGCGCCAGTCCTCGGGCGCCCGTGGCCTGATCTGGACGGCGGTGATCCTCGTGGTGGTGGTGCTCCTCCTGCGGACGCACCGGCTCACCACCGGAGAGATCATCGTCTTCTGCATCCTCATCCCCTCCGTCATCCTCCACGAGGTCAGCCACGGGGTGGTCGCCCTGGCGTTCGGGGACGACACGGCGAAGCGGGCGGGCCGCCTCAGCCTGAACCCGCTGCGCCACGTCGACCTGTTGGGGACGATCATCGTGCCGGCCATCACCGTGCTGTCCGGCGTCGGCTTCTTCGGCTGGGCCAAGCCGGTGCCGGTCAACGTGCAGCGGCTCCGCAGCCCGCGGAACCAGGGCGTGCTGGTGTCGCTGGCGGGTCCGTTCACCAACCTGGTCCTGGCCGCCGCCGCCGGGCTGGCGTTCCACTACGCCTTCGTCGCCGGCCGGATCTTCCCCGCCGTCACATCGACCCTGGCGCGGGTGGTCTTCGACATCGGCTTCATCAACCTGTGGGTTGCCTGCTTCAACCTCATCCCGATCCCGCCCCTCGACGGCTCGGCCGTCCTCGAACGGTTGTTGCCGGCGTCGTGGTGGCCCGGCTACCTCCGCGTCCGCCCCTACGGCCTCTTCGTCATCTTCGGCGGGCTCTTCCTGCTGGACATGGCCCACGTGTACCCGCTCGGCGCCATCGTCCAGCACCTCGACGTGTGGTGGGGCCACCTGCTCGGGGTCTGAGGCGACCGACCGGGCCGGGACCGGCCCGGGGATGGACGCGGCGTTCGCTCAGGCCGGCAGGAGGCCCATGGCGTCGGCCGCCCGGGCATAGGTGGCGGTGGCCACCTCGTGGGCCCGGGCCGCCCCGCGCGCCAGCACGTCGCGGACACCCAGCGGGTCGGCCGAGAGCTCGGCGTGGCGCTCGCGCACGGGCCGGAGCAGCTCGACCAGGGCCTCGGCGACGTCTCGCTTCAGGTCGCCGTAGCGCTCGTAGCCGGCCGCCACCTCCTCGGGTCGGCGGTCGGTCGCCGCCGCCAGGAGCTCGAGCAGGTTGGACAGGCCAGGCTTGGCCTCGGGGTCGTAGCGGACGTCGGTCTCGGTGTCGGTCACCGCCTTGCGCACCTTGCGCTCGACGTCGGCCGGATCGTCCAGGACGGCGATCGTCCCGAGGGGCGAGTCGACCGACTTGGACATCTTGCGCCCGGGATGCTGGAGGTCCATGACCCGGGCCCCGACGGTCGGGATCGCCGCCTCGGGGACGACGAACGTCGTCCCGTAGCGGTGGTTGAACCGCACGGCGACCTCGCGGGCCAGCTCCAGGTGCTGACGCTGGTCGTCGCCGACGGGCACGCGGTCGGCGTCGTAGAGGAGGATGTCGGACGCCATGAGGACCGGGTAGGTGAAGAGGCCGACCCGCACGCCCTCCTGGCCCCGGCCCTTGTCCTTGAACTGGGTCATCCGCCGTAGCTCGCCCATGGTGGCGGTGCACTCGAGCAGCCAGGTCAGCCGGGGGTGCTCGGGCACCTGGCTCTGGACGAAGAGCGTGCACACCGACGGGTCGAGCCCGGCCGCCAGCAGGTTGACGGCGGCGTCCAGGGTGCGGTCCCGGAGCACCTTGGGCTCGATCTCGAGGGTCAGGGCGTGCAGGTCGACGATGCAGTAGAAGGCGTCGTGGTCGTACTGGTGCCTCGCCCACTGCCGGAGCGCGCCGAGGTAGTTGCCCAGATGCAGGTCACCGGAGGGCTGCACGCCCGAGAGCACTCGCGTCACGGTCGCACATCGTAGGTGGCGGGCGGCGGGGCCTCTCGACGGGTGCGCGATCCGACGGGCAACGTTCGGTAAGGTCGCTGCCATGGGGCACGTCGTCACCACCCCGGTCTTCGAGGGGCCGGTGGACCTACTGCTCCACCTGGTGACGACGCACGAGGTGGACGTCCTGGACATCCCCCTGGCGCCGGTGGTGGACGGTTTCGTCGCCGTGCTGGCCGAGCAACGCGACACCCTCACCATGGACGGCCTGAGCGAGTTCCTCCTGGTGGCGGCCATCCTGGTCGAGCTCAAGTCCCAGCGCCTCCTGCCGGGCCCCGATGCCGTCGAGGAGGACGAGGAGCTGGTCGGGTGGGAGGAGCGCGACCTGCTCCTGTCCCGCCTGCTCGAGTGCCGGGCCTACGCCGCCGCCGCCGACGTGCTCGTGGCGATGTCCGAGCAGGCGGCCCGATCGGTGCCCCGTGAGGCCGGCCTGGACGAGGGCTTCGTCGTCCACGCCCCGGACCTGCTGGCCGGCATCGGGCCCGAGCAGCTGGCCCAGGCCTACCTGCGGGCGACCGCCGAGCGGCCCGCCCCCCGGGTCGACCTGTCGCACCTCACCGTCGACACCGTCACGGTGTCCGAGACGGTGCGGACGCTCGCATCCCGCCTCCCGGGGACCGGACCGACCACCTTTCGCCGGCTCACCGCCCACCTGGTGAGCCGGATCGAGGTCATCGTCCACTTCCTCGCCCTCCTCGAGCTGTGCAAGCTCGGCA